>JAFYDS010000088.1 GCA_017544665.1 Clostridia bacterium
ATCTGCCGGGCCTGAACGGCATCGAGTACAGCGGTCTGGAGAGCTACTATAAGGCAGAGAGCGTAGTGAACCTGAAGGATTACTACGAGAGCATCGACAGAGAATATAAGAACATCAACCAGAATCTGATCGACATCGGCGGCGAGATTTATGTCGAGCTTAAGGGATTGATCGACGAACTGGTGCGGAATGCGAATGACGCGGATTATACGGATGTGTTCTACCAGATCCTGAACATCCCGACCGGCACGGAGGGCTTCAGCTACCCGGCGCCGAACGCGATCCGCTCGAATTACAGCACATGGATCAACTGGGCCAAGACCAATGCCGGCAACATCTCCGCGCAAATGGATACGGCGTTCCTGAGTGTGATGTATACGGATGCTTCCGTTGCTGCGCTGAACCGCGTGCTGGACGGCATCAACTGGAATCTCAACATCTTCTCGCAGGATGCGGTCAACGGTCAGGACAATGCGACGAGTTACGCAAAACTCGTACAGAACGCCAGAGAAGCGCTGACCCCGCGCAATTACTCCGTGACCTACATGGTCAACGACGGTACGGACACGGTATACACGGTCGATAAGGGCCACGAGTACGGTTCCCGCATCGGCAGCTTCCCGCCGTCCGTCCCGACGAGAGACAAGTACGTCTTCAAGGGCTGGAGCAGCGATCCTGAAACGCTGGTTCCCGTCAGCGTGGAAGATCGTATCTATGCCGATACGGTGATCTACGCGTTCTGGGGTTCCGTTTATGACGAAGTGATCGAACTGGTTGCGGGCGAAGGTTCCGCGACGGTTATTGACAAAGACCGCCGCTACATCTACGGTCTGAAGCCGGAGATGACAAGGGACGAACTGGAAGGGACGTTCCTGAACATCATCGGCAACGGCCGTCTGGTGATCGAGGACAACGGCTCGATCGGTACGGGTTCGGTCGTGAAACTGGTGAGCAACTACACGGACGACGTGCTCGAAACCTACGAGGTCGTGATCTTTGGCGACTTGAACGGCGACGGTATGATCAACAATTCGGACGTGGCGGATCTGCGTATGATGAACGCGCGTCTGAAGAACAGCACGTTCAATAATCCGTACACATTCGCGGCGGACATCTTTGCGGACGGCGATATCAACAATACCGATGTGTCGCTGCTTCGCATGATGAACGGCAGACTGGCGACCATCGACCAGGCGACACGCGAAAGACTCAGCTGATCTGCGAACGAACAGCAGAATACAACCAACCGCACGCCCCGCATGGACAAAACCATGCGGGGCGTTTCCTGTGCGCGGGGCGGGATTTCGGAACAACGGGCTCTTCAAGGGTTTCCGCGCGAGTTGTTTCTATCATCTGTCATCGCGAGCGAAGCGCGGCGATCTTCCATAGAGACCGGTTATTTGACTTTCCGAACGGGCAGCTATCTGATGGAGATTGCCGCGTGTCTGCGGCATTCGCCCGCAAAGACAAATACACTTTGTTTGCTTTTGCGCGGAATGCCGTAGTGAACCGAAAAAGATACAAATAATTCTTATTCGGAACAATAAAGACGGTCGGATTCGCTATACTGTAGTAAAACAAGTTTCGGAGGCCCTGCATGAAAATCAAGCAAGCGGAGCTGACCGCACTGAAGATCATCCTGCCGATCGCCATTTTTGTCGTGGTGCTCGTGCGATATGATACGTTGAAAAATTTAGATGTACGCGCGCTGATCGAAGCGGCGCCGTCCGTTTGGGCGGCAGCGGGGATCGTGCTGGGCGTTTATGCGGTCAAGGCCGTGGTATTCGTGATCCCGGCGTCGCTGGTGTACATTTCGGTCGGCATGGCGTTCCCGACGCCGGCTGCTGTTGCGCTCAACTGCGCGGGCATCGCGCTGGAAATCACCATTTCGTATCTGCTCGGCCGTTTCCTCGGCGGCGAAAAAGTCGACAAGTTCCTGCGCGGCAAAAAGGGGTACGCGACGCTTGAAAAGCTCAAGAGCCGCGGCAGGTTCGCGTTCATCTTTTTGCTGCGGTTCGCGTCGTTTCCGATCGACTTCGGGTCATTGTTTTTCGGCGCGTCGGACTTTGCGTTCCCGTCGTATTTTCTGATGAGTCTGTGCGGTATCCTGCCGCGTGTCATTGTGCTGACGATCCTCGGCTACGGCATCTATGAACTGATCCCGATGAAGTATATCCTGATCGCCGTGCTGTGCGCCGTGCCGATCGTGCTGATCGCGTTTGCGGTATCGGCTGTGCGCAAAAAAAAGTGCGCTCAGACGGACGGCGCGGAACGCAACGATCCCGAATAAAGCAGCGCGAGCGTACCGAGCGTGGGATCGAGCGCGTCGAACGCGACTGCGCCGCCGACCAGTCCC
>JAFYDS010000089.1 GCA_017544665.1 Clostridia bacterium
ACGATGTAGTTGCGGTCGAACAGGAGGGTGATGGCGTTACGGATCTCTTCGCGGGCAGCTTCGGGATCTTCCACATCAGCGCCGGCGGGCAGGATCTCTTCGTTGATGTTCCAGCAGACGTAGTAGGTACCGATCTGGCCGACGATCTTGAACTCATCGGGATATTCGGTCTTCAGGGTGGCGATCTCGTTGGTCGGCACGTCGTCGATCAGTTTCCAGTCGCCGTTCTTGAAGTTGGCAAGCATGTTGTTGGCGTCGTCGGACAGATAGAAGTTGATCTTTTCCATCGTGACCTTGTCGGCGTCATAGTAGTTTTCGTTCTTTTCGAGGGTGATCAGGCTGTTGTGGTCCCACTTCGCCATCTTGTAAGCACCGTTGCAGACATAGGTCGCGGGATCGGTCGCCCAGCTTTCGTTGGCAACGACATCTTCACGCACGGGGAAGTAGCTGGGGAACGCAAGCAGCTCGTTCCAGTAAGGAACGTCGGTGGTCAGGGTGACTTCGAGGGTCTTCTCGTCGATCGCCTTGACGTTCAGCTTCGCGTCGGGCTGGCTTTCGTCCTGGGTGGCTTCGTAGCCGTCCACGATCTCAAGCATGTAGCCGTAGTCTGCCGCAAGCTCAAGCGAGCAGGAACGGTTCCACGAGAACACGAAGTCCTGCGCGGTGAGCGGCTGACCGTCGGACCAGGTCAGACCGTCGCGCAGCGTGTAGGTGTAGGTGACGGTGCCGTCGTCGTTCTTCACGCCTTCGGTCAGCTCTTCGGCTGCGTCGGGAACGATGACGAGCGCGCCGGTATCATCCTGCGCCCATTTGGCAAGACCGCTGAACAGATGCGCGATCAGGGTTGCGCCGTCAACAGCAGAGTTCAGCGCGGGGTCGATCGTATCGGGTTCCGACGCGATGCAGACGTTGATCTCGCTCGTGGCGGCGGGCGTTTTGCCGCCGCAGGCCGCAAAGAGTGTTACGACCATCGCAAGCGTCAAAAGCACTGCTAACAGTTTTTTCATAGGAATATCCTCCTTTTATTTTACCCGATTTTCGGGCTTTTTCACTCAGTTGATTTCCGCCGTACGGTGGCAGGCGACGAAGTGACCGGCCGAAACTTCCTTGAATTCCGGCATAGACTCCACACACTTGTCGCAGGCATACTGGCAGCGGGTACGGAACGGACAGCCCGACGGCGCTTTCAGCGGAGACGGGATGTCGCCCTTGAGGACGATGCGCTTGTTGGCGCGGGCGATGTTCGGGTCGGGCACCGGCACCGCGGAGATCAGCGACTGGGAATACGGATGCAGCGGGTGATCGTAGATCTCCTTCGCGTCCGCGAGCTCGACCATCTTGCCGAGGTACATCACGGCGATCCTGTCGCTGATATGGCGCACGACGAGCAGGTCGTGGGCGATGAACAGATAGGTCAGGCCCAATTTGTCCTGCAGCTCGTCGAACATATTGATGACCTGCGCCTGAATGGAAACGTCCAGCGCGGACACCGGTTCGTCGCAGACGATGAACTCCGGGTTGACGGCGAGAGCGCGGGCGATACCGATGCGCTGACGCTGTCCGCCGGAAAACTCGTGCGCGTAGCGCGAGGCATGCTCGCTGTTGAGGCCGACGTAGTTCATCAGCTCCAGAATACGCTCGCGGCGTTCCTCTTTGGTCTTATAAAGCTTATGCACATCGAGCGGCTCCGCAATAATATCGGAGACCGTCATACGCGGGTTCAGCGAGGAATAGGGATCCTGAAAGACCATTGTCGCTTTCTTGCGGAATTCCTTGAGGTCCGCCTTGGTCTGCACGCGCTTGCCGTCGTAATAAATCTCGCCGCCCGTCGGCTTATACAGCTGCAGGATCGTCCGGCCGACGGTCGTTTTGCCGCAGCCGGATTCGCCGACAAGACCGAGGGTCTCGCCGCGGTTGATCGTGAACGAGACGTCATCCACGGCTTTGAGCGGCTTCGTCTGGAACGGGCCGACGGTGATGTTGAAATACTCTTTCAGATGCCGGATATCGACCAGCGGCGTGTTGTTCGTTTCTGCCATCACTGCGTCGCCTCCTCATCCGTCTGTTCCTCCAGCGCGGCCTTGACGTTCATCCAGCAGGCCGCCGCGTGGTTTTCGTTGATCTCCATGCGTTCGCAGCGCTCGCGGATGCAGATCTTCATCGCGTTTTCACAGCGCGGCGCGAACGGACAGCCCTGCGGCATATTCAGCAGGTCGATCGGGGTACCGGTGATCGGCTGGAGCTTTTCGCCGGCGTTGTCCACGCTCGGGATCGACTTCATCAGACCCTTGGTGTACTCATGGCAGGGGTGGTAGAAGATCTCATCCGCCGTCCCCTGCTCGCAGATGGAACCGGCGTACATGACGATCACTTCGTCGCACATCTGCGCCACAACGCCGAGGTCGTGGGTGATCATGATGATCGCCATGCCGAGCTCTTTCTGTAAGCTCTGCATCAGTTCGAGGATCTGCGCCTGGATCGTCACGTCCAGCGCCGTCGTCGGCTCGTCCGCGATCAGGATATCCGGCTCGCACGCGAGCGCCATCGCGATCATCACGCGCTGCCGCATACCGCCGGAATGTTCGTGGGGGTATTGCTTCATGCGCTTTTCGGGCTCGTTGACGTTGACCAGCCGGAGCATTTCGACGGCACGGTCCCACGCCTGCTTTTTGTCGCGGTCGGTGTGGAGCATGATCGCTTCGGTCAGCTGGTGACCGATCGTGTAGGTCGGATTCAGCGACGTCATCGGGTCCTGGAAAATGATCGAGATCTTGTTGCCGCGCACGGTGCGCATCACTTTTTCGCCCGCGCCGACAAGCTCCTGCCCGTCCAGCTTGATCGAGCCGCCGACGATCTTACCCGTTTCGGCGAGGATCTGCATGATAGAATAGGCCGTGACGGATTTGCCGGAACCGGATTCGCCGACGATACCGAGGACCTTGCCGCGGTCCAGATTGAACGAGACGCCGTTGACGGCGCGGACCTCGCCCGCGTCGGTGAAGAACGAGGTGTGCAGGTCTTTGACTTCCAATAAGCTCATATCTGCACCTCCGTTACGCGTTCAGCTTCGGATCGAACGCATCGCGCAGCCCGTCGCCGAAGAGGTTCAGCGAGAGCACGATCAGCGAGATCACGATTGCGGGAATGACAAGGCGGTAGGCGTAGGAGCTGATCCCGTTGAGCGCGTCCGAAGCGAGGGAGCCGAGCGACGGCATGGGCGCGTTGACACCGAGACCGAGGAACGACAGATAGCTTTCGGTGAAGATCGCGTTGGGGATCTGCAGCGCCGTGGAGATGATGACCACGGAGATGCAGTTCGGGATCAGGTGTTTGCGGATGATCCAGCCGCTCTTTGCTCCGGTCGCCTGCGCCGCGAGGACGTACTCCTGCTCGCGCAGGGACAGGATCTGGCCGCGAATGAGGCGGGCCATCGAGCACCAGTAGAGCAGCGCGAAGATGATGAACAGCGAGATGATGTTCGAGCCGATGGCCTGCAGCACGGTTCCGCTGATGATGGAGCCGAGCGTCTCGCGCATGACGCTTGCTAACAGAAT
>JAFYDS010000011.1 GCA_017544665.1 Clostridia bacterium
ACCGCTTCTCCCCCGTTTATGACGAGGACGACACCCAGACGGTCGACTGCAAAAACGTGGTTCTGTCCATCGGTCAGGCCATCGTCTGGGGCGGCCTGCTCGACGGCGCCGCCGTGGAGCTCAACCGCAACATGACCGCCAAGGCCGACACCTTCACCTTCCAGACCGCGCAGCCCGACGTGTTCGTCGGCGGCGACGCGTTCACCGGCCCGCGCTTTGCCATCGACGCGATCGCCATGGGCAAGGAGGGTGCAATCTCCATCCATCGATTTGTCCAGCCGAATTCTTCCCTGACCATC
Organism: Clostridia bacterium; assembly: GCA_017544665.1. Classification (GTDB taxonomy): domain Bacteria; phylum Bacillota; class Clostridia; order Oscillospirales; family Acutalibacteraceae; genus UBA6857. The sequence continues at coordinate 300 of JAFYDS010000011.1, forward strand.
GGCCGCAACCCGCGTTATTATGTGGAGCTTGACAAGGACAACATCGTTCTGGAAAGCTACGACACCGCCAAGCGTCAGGTGCCGAAGGCAACCAGAACGGTTGACCCGAAGGGCTTCAGGGACGACATGAAGCTGCTGACGGAGGAACAGGTCAAGATCGAAACCGCCAGATGCCTCGGCTGCGGCGTCTGCACCACGAAGTGTGAATTCGACGCGATCTATCTCAAGCGTGAACGGCCGGAGTGCTCCACCATGTATAAGGCGGAAGACAAGCTGAAGGCCATCCTGCCCTACATGATCAAGCGCGAGTTTGCCATCAAGAAGGCAAAGCGCGCCGCCAAGAAGGACAAGTAATCCATGCACGAGCTCGGCATTGTATTTCATATCATCAAAACAATCGAAGACGTTGCCGAAGAACAGAAGCTGACCAAGGTTTCCAAGGTCGTTCTGGAGGTCGGCGAGGTTTCAACCGTCATCGCGGAGCTGCTGGAAAGCTGCTGGGAGTGGTCCTGCAGGCGTTCTCCTCTGATGGAGGGCTGCAAGCTGGAGCATCTGGTAATCCCCGCAGTCACTTACTGCGAAGACTGCGGCAGGACGTATGAAACCGTCAAATACGCAAAAATCTGCCCCTATTGCAAGTCGGAGCACACGTACCTGAAGGAAGGCAACGAAGTGCGCATCAAGGAAATAGAGGCACAATAGCGGTTCTAAGGCTCTTGAAAAGAACCTGAAATATATTTTATTCTTTGAAGGAGGAAGAACTCATGTTATTCCATCTCTACGGCGAAACCTCGCTTTGGCAGCTCTTGGGCTGGTGCCTGGTCTTCGTCGGACTCATCGTTGCGAATGAAATCGCACGCCGCACAAAAGCAGGCGGCATCTTCTGCTTTGTTATCCTGCCTCTTGCGCTGACCATTTACTTTGTGGTGATCAACATCGGCGCCAAAACCTTTGCGGCGGACAACCCGACCATCGTTCAGATGAACGGCTGGTTCCACTACGCAAAGCTGTATGCCGCGACCATAGGCTGCGTCGGCTTCATGATCCTCAAGTATCACTGGGGCAGCCTTGGCAAGAGCCACTGGTTCAAATGCTATCCGTTCATCATCGTCGGCATCAACATTCTGATCGCCGTCGCCTCCGACTTCGAATCCTTCTTCAAGGGTGTAGCCTTCGGCGGCATGACCGGCGGCTGGTGGTATTCCTCCGAAGGTGTCTGGCTGTACGGCGGCTGGTGGAATATCCTCAACGGCGTCGCGGGTCTGATCAACATCATGTGCATGACCGGCTGGTGGGGCATCTATTCCTCCAAGCATAAACAGCAGGATATGCTCTGGCCGGATATGACATGGCAGTTCATCCTCGCTTACGACGTGTGGAACTTTGAATACACCTATCTGAACCTCCCGCTTCACACCTGGTACTGCGGCGTCGCGCTTCTGCTTGCGCCCACCATCGCCAACGCCTTCTGGAACAAGGGCGGCTGGATCCAGAACCGCGCCAACACGCTGGCTCTGTGGTGCATGTTCGCGCAGGTGTTCCCGAGCTTCCAGAACCACTCCAGATTCACCACCCTGCCCGTCGTGTATGCCGACGCCGCGAAATTCGTGACCGACGCCACCGGCAGAATGGATCCGAACCTTGTTCTGACCAGCGCGGACGCCAACCCGACCGCACAGGGCGTTGTGGCTATCCTTGCCATTGCGATCAACGTTCTGGTCATCGTGAACATCATCAAGCGTGCCAAAGAGCAAAAGAAGAACCCGTACACCAACGAGATCTTTGTCGGCACGAGAGATTACAAGCTCGCGATGGAGCGCGCAGCAAAATAAAACGCAAAAAACAGGCAATATACATTTTTCTGCCGTCGCTGCAAAGCGGCGGCAGCGCTTTTTCTGTCTGCCAAATCTTGACAAATGACGAACGTTGGAATATGATAGAAAAGAAATAACGGACGTCCGAAAGGAAGAGAAACGCCATGAAGCCGTGGGAAGAAATTGAACTGGTCAACTACACGAAAACAGAAGAGATTCTGCACACCGTTACGCACGCGGCAGGGCTGATCCTGAGCGGGTTTATCGTCGCGGAATGTCTGATCCCCGCGATCCGAAATCACGACACGCTGCGGATCGTCTGCGCGTCGCTGTATCTTTTCGGCACAACGATCATGTTTTTGACCTCCGCGCTTTACCACGGCGTCAGACCGTCGAAAGCCAAAAAAGTCCTGCGTTTGCTGGACCACTGTATGATCTTCTTCGCGGTTGCCGGCACGGCAACGGGCTGTGTCCCGGCGGTTTATGAAACAGCCGGAAAAGCCCCGGCGATCGTGCTTGCGGTCTTCGCGTGGGTCGGCGCGCTGAGCGGCCTGTTTTTGACGTTCTTTGCGTTCAACAAGACCCGAGGGCTGCAGATGGGGCTGTATATCGGTACGGCCATCGTCTGCGCGATTGCCGGCGGAAAGGCGTTCACGGTTTTGCCGCGCGGCGCGTTCTATCACCTGCTGACAGGCGGCGTTTGTCTGCTTGTTGGCGCGGCGCTTTACGGCGTCGGGAAAAAGAAGCGCTATTTCCACGCAATCTTCCATGTGTTCATCGATATCGGGCTGACGATTTTCTTTATCGGGATCAATAAATATTGCCTGTAAAACCGAAAAAAAAGGACTGAATTACCAGTCCTTCTTTTTTTATTATGCCTGCGGTTTCTTCTCCGGATGCTTCGCGTAATAATCGTCCAGCGCGTTTTTGATCGCTTCCTCCGCGAGAACGCTGCAGTGGATCTTATGCGGCGGCAGTCCGTCGAGCGCCTCCGCGACCGCCTGATTCGTCAGAGAAAGCGCTTCGGACACGGGACGGCCCTTGATCAGCTCAGTCGCCATGGAGCTTGACGCGATCGCGCTCCCGCAGCCGAAGGTCTCAAACTTGACGTCCGTCACAATGTCGTCGTCGATCTTCAGATAGATCTTCATGATGTCGCCGCACTTCGCGTTGCCGACCTCGCCGACGCCGTCCGCGTCTTCAATCACGCCGACGTTCCGCGGGTTGCGGAAGTGGTCCATCACTTTTTCGCTGTATAATGCCATATTGCACCCTCCTTACAGGATAAACTTTGCTTTGCCGGCGCAAAGGTCGCGCCAGACCGGCGAGAAGCCGCGCAGATGTTCCACCACGTCTTTCACAGCGGCGATGATGTAATCCACGTCTGCCTCCGTCGCGTCTTCGCCAAGCGTCAGCCGCAGAGAGCCGTGCGCCACATCATGGACACGGCCGATCGCAAGCAGCACATGGCTCGGGTCCAGCGACCCGGACGTACACGCGGAGCCGGAGGACGCGCAGACGCCTTTGTCATCAAGCAGCAAAAGCAGCGATTCTCCCTCGATGCCCTCAAAGCAAAAGCTCACATTGCCTGGCAGGCGCTGATTCGCGTCGCCGTTGAGCGCCGCATGCGGAATCCCACTGAGACCGGCGATCAGTCTGTCGCGCAGCTTCGTCAGCTTCGCAGCATTATCATTCAGGTGATCGGTCGCTTCTTTGAGCGCAGCGGCCATCGCAACGATCCCGGCGACGTTTTCCGTGCCGGCGCGAAGACCACGTTCCTGCGCCCCGCCTTCAATCAAATTGAAGAGCCGGACGCCGCGTTTTGCGTAAAGAAAACCGACGCCCTTCGGACCGTGGAACTTATGGGCGGAGGCGGAAAGCATGTCCACGCCGTCGTCTTTCACGTTGAGCGGGGTGTGTCCGACCGCCTGCACCGCGTCGGTGTGGAACATCACGCTGCGGCTTTTGCAGATCGCGGCGATCTCACGGATCGGCTGGATCGTGCCGATCTCATTGTTCGCGTACATGATCGTCACAAGGCAGGTGTCGTCACGGATCGCCGCTTCAAGCTCGTCCACATGGACGATCCCGTTTTCGTGTGCGGGCAGATACGTCACCTCAAAGCCCTCTTTTTCGAGCTGTCTGAGCGTGTGCAGCACTGCGTGATGTTCTATGGTGTCGGAGATGATATGCCGTTTTCCGGCCGTTTTTCCGCGCATGGCGGCGGAACGTATCGCCTGGTTGTCCGCTTCGGAGCCGCCGGACGTGAAGATGATCTCGCGCGGCTCGGCACCGATACACGCAGCGACTGTCGCGCGCGCTTCTTCGATCGCCTCTTTCGCCTTCTGTCCGAACATATATAAACTGGACGGATTGCCGTAGTATTCTTTGAGATAAGGCAACATCGCCGCAACAGCGGCGTCAGACATTTTTGTGGTCGCGGCGTTGTCCGCATAAATCATACGATCGCTCCCCTTTCATTCCTTCGGCATTATAGCACGTTTCGCCTACCTTGTCAATAGGTTTATAAGCCGCTTTTCTTCGATTATTTTTTATTAAATTGTTGATTTACCTATTCATCCAATGGTATAATAGGTTCAATCACGAAGTGAAACGAGGCGATCGTTTTGATCACGACCAAAGGACGCTACGCCCTGCGCATCATGATCGATCTTGCGCAGCACGAGACCGACGCATATATTCCGCTCAAGGATATTGCCGCACGGCAAGGCATTTCCAAAAAATACCTTGAGGTGATTGTCAAGGACCTTGTCAAAGGCGGACTCGTCAGCGCCGCGAGCGGCAAAGGCGGAGGATACAAACTGAACCGCGCGCCGTCGCAGTATTCCGTCGGCGATATTCTCACCGCGACGGAAGGCAGTCTCGCCATCGTTGCCTGCGTCGCCGCCGATGCGGAAGAGTGTCCGCGCGCGGAGAGCTGTCACACGCTGCCAATGTGGCGGGAATTTGACACAATGGTGCACGATTTCTTTGAACGCAAGAAACTGACCGATCTTTTATAAACAAAAGGAGCAAAAACAAATGAAAGTATCGAAAAAAGCGATTCTGGTGATCCTCTCCGTGCTGCTTGTGATTTCTTCTTTGCCGGTCATCTGCTTTGCGCAGGGCGAAGCGCCGCTTTTGACGTTCGACAAAAACGGAACGTTCACGATCCTCCACCTGTCAGACTGGCACTGCAACTATCCGCTGCCCGACGTTCATAAACAGCTGGTGCTTGAATCCATCGCCGAAGCAACGCCCGATCTCGTAGTATTGGGCGGAGATCTTTCCGAGGCCTCAAACGAGGACCAGCCCGCCGCGCTGAAAGAAATCTGCGAAATCTTTGTGCAAGCTGAGATTCCTTTTGTGATCACGTTTGGCAATCACGACTACA
>JAFYDS010000090.1 GCA_017544665.1 Clostridia bacterium
GCAAGCTGCGCGATCTGCTGACGTGGTATCGCCGGCAGATGGATGTTCTCGGCATCGAAGTGAAGCTGAACGATGAGGTCGCATCTCCCGCGGCGTTCGGATCGGATCCCGTTCTTGTTGCGACCGGCGCGCAGCCGCGTCTGTTAAGGCGCGTTCCGGGTTACGAAAAGATGATCGAAGCCTGCGATTATCTGAACGGAACGCCTGTAGGCGACACTGTCGCCGTTATCGGCGGCGGTCTGACCGGCTGTGAGATCGCTTATGAGCTCGCGCTGCAGGGTAAGAAACCGATCATCGTTGAAATGAAGGACGACCTTGTGAGTCAGACCGGCGTCTGCCTCGCGAACAGTTCCTATCTTCGCGAATGGTTCGCACTGCATGAAACGCCGGTGTATCTGGAAACGACGCTTGCCGAAGTGAAAGACGGCGCGATCGTCTGCAAAGATAAAGACGGCAAAGATATTGAGATCGCGTGCGATTCGGTTATCAGCTGTGCAGGGTACATTCCTACACCGCTGGAAGGCGCAAAGCCGTCGCAGCTCATCGGCGACTGCCTTGCCGTCGGCAACCTGCGCTCGGTCATCTGGCGCGCGTATGAAGCCGCAATGAAAATCTGACGCTCAATTATTCAATGAGAAAATAACAACATGGAACAGTCGATTCAACCGCAGGTCGAGCGGTCTATCATCAAAACCTACCGCAAAGAGATCTGGAACCGCTTTGTGGAGAGTGTAAAACGGTACGATTTGCTGCAGGAAGGCGACAAGGTCTGCGTCTGTCTTTCCGGCGGCAAGGATTCCATGCTGCTCGCAAAATGTATGCAGCAGCTGCAGCGGCATTCCGACTTTCCGTTTTCACTTTCGTTTCTTGTGCTTGATCCCGGTTATGCGCCGGAGAACCGCGCACAGATTGAACAGAACGCCGCCATGCTTGGCGTTTCGATCAAAATCTTTGAAGCGAACATTTTCCGCTATGTGGAAAAGCAGGATGGTTCGCCTTGTTACCTGTGTGCACGGATGCGCCGCGGCTATCTCTACAAGTACGCGCAGCAGCTTGGCTGCAACAAGATCGCGCTCGGGCACCATTTTGATGATGTGATCGAAACGATCCTGATGTCGATATTATACGGCGGAGAAGTCAAGACGATGCTGCCGAAGCTGCACAGCACGAACTTTCCAGGCATGGAGCTGATCCGGCCGTTGTATCTCGTTAAAGAGCACGACATCCTCCGCTGGGTCAAGCTGCATGACCTGCGCTTTCCGCGCTGCGCCTGTGCGATGAAACAGTCCGACGCGGCAGGGGAAAGCGGCAAACGCGCTGCGACCAAAGCCCTCATTGCTTCGCTGCGCAAGGAGAACAGCAACGTCGACAGCAACATTTTTCACGCTATAGAGGATGTGAATCTGGAGACCCTGCTCGGCTACAGGAGAGGGGAGACCCATATTTCGTTTTTGGATCAGTATGACGAAATTACAGAATAACGATTAATAAAAAGGACGGACGGCGTTGGCCGTCCGCTTTTTTTGTGTTATACTTTACGTTGAAACACATAATCCGTGAACTCGCGAATACGAGGTTGTATGAAAGCAAGAAACTCCTGAACCGAGCAAGTGTTCTCGCCCTTTGCCCACCAGCGCACCAAACTGACCGTGCCGCCCGCATAATAGGCGGCGATCATCGGCAGCTGATTGCCGAGTGTCCGACGTATCTGTTCATAGCATGAAAGACGTTCCATAAAGTAGTCGGACACAGCTGAGGTCAAAATATCGAAAAAAGTTGTTGAATAATTCTCGCTGTTCAGGACACGTAAAAAGTCGTTGTTACGCGCTACGTAAGCCATAACGTTCGAAATCATCCGGTTGATATTGCGGCGAAAAGCGTCCGGCGTAAATTCCGTTTCCATCCGGTCCATCTGGAGATCATAGATTCCCAACTGAAAATAACGGGTAAGGAAATCGTATTTATCAACAAAGTGCTTATAAAACGTCGCGCGGTGAATCCCTGCGGCTTCTGTGATTTCCAGTACGGTCAGATCTTCGAAGCTTTTTTCTTTCAGCAATTCATTCAGCGCGTCAAACAAAAGCTGATAGGTTTTGCGTACGCGCACGTCCATTTTTTTCATGACAGAGCCTCCGCTTACTGCATTTCACCGGTTTCAAAGAGCGTCGCCTTGATCTCATCGCGCAGATCGCGCAGTTTTTCGATCTGGCGGCGCGTATATTGTTCGATCTTGAAGTTGTTACGCAAAAATCGGCTCGAATAACGGTTCTTATCATGCGCTTCGGTCTTTTTCGCGGAAAAGCGCAGTTCATAGTCGGAAAGCGTATCCTGGATTTGCTGGAACCAGTCGTTCCATTTGTCAAGCCGTTTTTCGCTGTTGACTTCGCGCTGCTGTTGCAGATTCGTGACTTTGTCCTCAATGCCTGCTTTCATGGCCGCAACGCCGTCCGTCACAGTCGCAAGCACGCCGAGCAGTTTATCCTGCATGCGGCGGATATCGAGCGCCTTGCGCATGGAATTGGCCCAGTCGAGAAGGAACACAGCGAGTACGCCGACGCCGACCCACAAGATATATTTTTCGGGAATACCGCGCAGCATTTTGTCGACACCCGGATGGATGACATAGACAAAAGCAATGGAAAGAATTCCCCAGTACATGGCATGCTTCAGGCACACACGGCCACGAATGTTGAGAAATTCATAGGTATAATCCCACCATCGGGCGTGGAAAAGTTTTTCCATCAAGAAGCTTGTCAGGTATTCCACGACGTTGCAAAGCAGCATACCGATTAAAAACACGAGCAGGGGACGGTCGCGGAACGGATTATACAGGGCAAGCGTCAATACGAGCGACGCCGTACCGTAGATCGGACACATCGGACCGGTCAAAAAGCCGCGGTTGATGATGCGTCCTTCGCCGATCGAGCAGTAAAGGCTCTCAATCAGCCAGCCTGCAGCGGAATAGAAGAAGAATTCCACAACATAAAAGAGAACTATCTGCATGCTTTCACTTCCTCCAGATCGCGCAGAAACCGCGCCTTATATCGCTTACTCAACGAATAAAACAGCTCGCGCGTCGCACAGTATTTATCGGACAGCGAAACAACGAAGCCCTCGCGGCTGTTCGGCAGGTTAAACGTCAGCGGCCACATGTGGTGCGTGATGATGTCGCGCTCTTTTTTTGTCAGGGCAGGGTAGAGCTCCTTGGCGTTCAGCGCTGCATATTTCGGGTGCTTGTATCCGTGCAGACGGTGCCACCCGCCGGTTTCACCGTCGCGCCAGTCGTAATAAAACAGATCGTGCATTGTCGCAGCGCGGGCAGCAGCCTGATAGTCGAGCCCGAGCTTTTTGCTGATCTTATAGGATAAAAACGAGACGCTTGTGATGTGCTGCAGTCGGTCGATTTCGAGGTGCTGTTCATATTGCTGCAGTGACTGCACCTCAGGGGAATCATAGATCCCGGCGACAGTTTGCAGAAAGCCGTCGTCATTTTGTTCATTGAGTTCATACGCCGTCAAATAGGCGTGGTAAAGCTTGTTCATATCGGGTCATCCTTTGTGGTGTTACAGAGAATCAAAGGGCGTATTGCAGTAAAAACCGCGCCACAGCGTCGTCATCATTGCTGTCGATCACGCCGGTCGCTCTTTCCATGAGCGCGGGGTGCGCATTCGCGACAGCATAGCATTCGTCCGCCGCTTCAAACAGCGGCACATCGTTCAAATTGTCGCCAAACACGACGATTTTATCCGCACCGATCAGCTCTTTCACTTCCGCGGCGCCGGTTCCTTTCGAGACCTGATCGCTCATCCCTTCGAGAAAATAGCAGTCGGTATAATTGTCCGCGTAAAAGTTGAAGCTGATACCTGGTAGCGCGTTCATCTCGTGATAGAGCGGTTCGATCTCATCTTTTTTATCGAGCGTGACAATATAGAGAAAATCGCCCTCATCGAAATGATAGCGGTCAACCTGCTCGAAGCCTTTGTTATAAAAGTTGTCCCGCTGCGCGACATACTTTATTTGCGGCTCATTGACGAGCGCTTTATACTCCACGCGCATGGTGCTGTCTTTTTCAAAGTAGAGCATCGGGTTTTTGCCGTATTTTGCGAAGATTTCCTCAGCTTTTCTGCCGAGCGAGACGGGGAGGGGATGATGGCGCAATGTGCGTTTTGAGACAGGGTCATAGATACAGACACCATTCATCAGCACGAGCGGCATCCGCAGGTCCACGTCGCGAAACATCGGGATCACCGTCGCATAGGTACGCGCCGTCGCAAAGGTAAAACATACGCCTGCTTGCGACAGTCTGGAGATTGCCTCTTTGGTAAACGGGGAGATCGTGCCGTCCGAACGCAGCAGCGTCCCGTCCAGATCGCTGAGATACAATGTTTTCATCTGATCCCATCCTTTTCAGTCTTTATATCTTAGCATGCTTTTGCGTAAAAGACAACAGCAATCCGTGATTTTTGATGATAATTTCACAATTTTGTGATAATTCCGGACGCAGAATCGCTCAGGTCGCCGATTTCTTTAAAAAAATAGAAAAAAGGATTGCATTCAAACCGGATTATCTGTATAATAAACACATCTATTCCATGCGGCCGCGGAAATCGGTGTATTACTAAAGAGGAGTGACGGCCGCATATCGTTAAAAGGGGAACCGTATGTTAGGGAAATTCGTTAAGGTACGGGTGACCGCCCCCATGTATTCCTATAACCGGCGCTTCGGTTTTCGCTATGAGCTGAACTACGGTATCGTTGAAAACGTCCGTACGTCTCGTAATTCCGTACAGTGCGCCTACATCATGGGGATCACGCACCCTGTCCGCAATTTTGACGGACGCGTGATCGCCGTCGTCCGCCGCCAGGGCGGCAGGGGAATCGTTTGGGTCGTCGCACCGAAAAGCACACGTTACATCATCCACGATATCAAAGCCGCAATCGATTTTGCAGAAGGAAAAAACAACTGTACGATCGAATGCTATTACGAGAGTTCCTGCGGGGCGGTCGTCTTCCGCGAAGACGGAAGAGAGCGCCGTTTTCTGCTGATCCGCAACAAGCGAAGCGCCCACTGGGGCTTCCCGAAGGGCCATATCGAACCGGGCGAATCGAATGAGCAGACCGCCAAGCGCGAAGTGCTGGAAGAGACCGGCATCGAGATCGACATTCTGCCGGACTTTGTACGACGTTCGGAATACACCATTCAGGGCAGGATCGAAAAAAGCGTCATGATCTTCCTTGCAAAGACGCAGATGACCGAGATTCATCGGCAGGAAGAGGAGATCGAAGAGTGCGGCTGGTTTACTTACAGCGATGCAATGCAGACGCTCAACTATGACAACGATAAACGCATTCTCTCTCAGGCGCGCGATTATTTTATGCAGCACGCCAACGTGTGAGGGTGAGCTATGGCTGAATCAATTGCGCAATTCTTTATCGACCTGCTGGGTGATAAAGTGCCTGCCGAAGCGATCGTGTTTCTGATTTCGCTGCTGC
>JAFYDS010000012.1 GCA_017544665.1 Clostridia bacterium
CCTTGATGTAGCCGAATGGCGGCGTTGTTGCCAGCGGCTTCCCGGACATGCCTTTGGCTTTGAAAACAGCGCAAACCTTGCGGCTGGCGTCCTTGGCATAGAATTCGTTGAACAGATTGATAAACGGCGTCATATCGTTCTCGGTGCCGTTGATACTGTCCACACCGTTGTTGATGGCGATGAACCGGATATCAGCATTCGGGAAGATCATCTCGGTGTACATACCGACCTGCAGGTAATCGCGCCCGAGGCGGGACATGTCCTTGACGATGATCGTGCCGATCTTGCCGTCGTCGATCATAGCACTGAGCCGTTGCCAATCCGGACGATCAAAGTTCGTGCCGGAATAGCCGTCGTCCACAAAGAACTCCGTGTTACGGAAGCCGTTGTCATCCGCATACTTTTGCAGGATGGCTTTTTGATTCTTGATGCTGTTGCTGTCGCCCTGCAGCTCATCGTCGCGGGATAAGCGGCAATACAGGGCGGTGGTTTTATCGCTGTTGCCTACAGCGTTGTGAGACTGTCTGTTATTCATGAAATCCTCCTTCCTGACAGATCTCAAGCGGGTGTCCTATTAAAGCTTATTTCGGAAGATTTCTCAACTGTTTTGGGCAAAGTTCTTTGTGACTTTTCCGTGTCGTCGAGGATCAGCCGACGCACCTTCTCATAGGCGGTTTCGTTGGCGGTGGTGCTCGTCCGGGATCGGACGATGTAGATCGTGTCACCGATCTGTTTTACGGATACAAGACCCATTTGAATCATAGGGGCTCCTTTCTGCCGGGTAGGGCGGGTTCGATCTCTACGGCTTGAAAAACGGACAACGGCGTGGGGTATCACGCGAAAAATCGGCATTTCAAGAGGGGTATAGACCATACTATTTGAAAATGTATTCGTGAAATTAAGTGAAAAATCAAGAAACGCGCTCTTTGAAATCCCCTTGAAAACAGGCACAGCAGACTTGATTTCCACTGTGCCTGCCCCCAGAAGGAATGACATCAATGAACTGCGCGTATATGATCAGCAGGTTTAAGCCGTAGCGGTAACGGAGAGAACCTTTACGGCATCCCTGCGAATCAACTTACCATCAATGAACTCGAAAGCCAGATAGCCGATTTGGTTTCTTGCGGCAAAGAGTTCGGTGAGCGTTTTTACAGTGACCGGACTGCGCTTGACGATCCAGTAATAGCTGAAATCACCGAAGGCGATCGGTTTGGCACCGGTGCCGACGTCGGGCATGTACTCGGAGATCACGACAGGCTTGCCGAGGATGGTACCGTCGGCATTGTTCCAGAGATAGTTCCCGGCGTCGTCTTTCAGTTTGCGAAGCGCCATCGCTGTGGCGTCATTCATCAGCCAGACAGCATTTTTGCGGTATTTCGCATCGACCGAGAAGTACAGACTGATCACGTCATCGTAGGTAATCTCGGCGGTAGAAGCGCCCGTTTCGGCGCCCTGCGTCGCGTGCAGGATCCCGATCGGCTCTCCGTCGCCGGTGCCGGTGATGAAGGCGTTGTCCTCCGTTCTGGCGAAAACCTGCGACAGACGCTTGACCAGATAGGATTCAAAATCGAAAGCGGCGTCGCTTACGAATTCGGATGAGATGCGGAACAGCGCGGCTAGCTTGTGCTTGCCGACAGCGATCTTCGTGAAATCGTCTGCGAGATCCACGATGTCGATGCCGCCGCTCTCGGGAACGAACTGCCCGATGTCGTCGCTGTCAACGGCAACGATATTGGAATCACGATCGTAACTCGAAAAGACGGAGACGAGCCCGCGAAACACACTTTCCTTGCCGATCGCTTCTTCGTATTTGTCAGCGATCGACGTGGGAAGATGATACGAACCGGTATCGCGGGTGCGCCCCTGCGAAATCACGACGGGGTTACCGGCGTGCGTCTTGAGCAGTTCCTTGCATTCGTAGTTTCCGTGGGAGAACAGTTTCTTGTCGTTTTCGGTAAATGCGGGTTTTGAGCTCGTCGACAGACAGAAAACTCATGTCCGAGGATCCGGCAAGGCGGGTGTTGTAGATCGCGCCGGTGCCGAATCGTGCCTCGATCTCCTTCAAGTCGATCCCGATGAAGTTTCCTCTGCCGAGCAGGCGCTCGACCAGCCCCTTCAGCTGGGATTTGCCGGTATCGCCGTCGCCTACAAGGAACAGCGCCTTTTTCATGCGCCAGCCCTTGACATTGGAGATGCAGGCACCCATGAATTCGAGAAGCAGCTGCTCGGTCGCCGTGTCGCCGTTCGTCAGCGTGCGCATATATGCGTCGAACACCGGCGTCGGGGATGGCGTGTCCTTCCACTCGCAGGGGATCTGGATCGTGGACAGCACGTCCGGCGAATGCGGGATCAGTTCCGTTGTGGTACCGGTCACCCGAAGCAGACCGTTTTGGAAATTGATCATATCCTCGTTGTCGTTCAGATCGTCCTGGCTGACGTAATTCAGATCCGTGGTGATGTGGTTGAGCGTTTCCGAGACCTGCCCAATTTTGACGAGCTCCTCGTCGAAGGCGGCTATGTACTGCTTGATCA
>JAFYDS010000091.1 GCA_017544665.1 Clostridia bacterium
AACATCGACTCCGACCTGCGTCTTGCCATGACCGCCGCGATTCGCAAGCACTTTGCGGAGCATCCGGAGCACTTTGACCCGCGTCAATATCTCAAGCCCGCCCGCGAAGCGATTCAGGGTATGGTGGAGCACAAGATCAACGACGTGCTCGGCTGCGCAGGTAAGGCATAAAACCGCACAGCGGTTTTATGCAGGGCCAAGGGCCAAGGAAAAAGGGCCGAGGGATCGGTCTTTCGCCGAAAAAACCAACCGCCGCTCAGAAATGGGCGGCGGTTTTGTGTGGTACCGATTCGGTGCGCGGCTTTTTCGGCGGCTTTTGTTGCAATACCACAGGATTTATGCTATAAAGAAGCTGGTCGCAGATGCGGCGGAAAGGAAGGATCACGATGACGTTTGGAGAAAACCTCAAAAGCGCCCGCGAAGCGAAAGGGATGACCCAGCAGGCGCTCGCGCAGCAGCTCTATGTGACGCGCCAGACCGTCTCGCGCTGGGAAAACGGCACACGCTATCCCGATCTCTATATGACGAAGCGGTTGGCGGAACTTTTGGAAACCTCCGTTGACGCGCTGCTTGGCGAGGACACAATGAACCAATACGCCGAGCAGCAGCCGGTGCTTGAATCACACCGGGAAGACCGGGTGCAGCTCTGCTTTTTCGGTGCGATCCTGTCCATGTGTCTGCCAAGCCTGTTGACAACGCTGCTGATCGTGACAAACGAAGGTTTTTTTGTAAAAGAAAAACTGCTGAATGTTCCCGTTTGGGAAAATCTGCTTTTGATCTCTCTCTCGGTCGTCGGCGTTGTGAAGTCCGCGCGGCAAAACATGACGCCGCGCTGGGTCGGGCTGATCGGCGCAGGCTATTTTTTCATGGACGCCATCGGCAGAACGTTTGATACTTTCCGCTATATCCCTGCGATTGGCATGAGTCGTACAACGGTGCAGACCGTTGCTTTTGCAGTGGTGGATCTTATTTTTGCAGCGCTGATCTTGTGCTGTTTCAATCTGCAAAAACAAAGGCTGTTCCCCGCAGTTTATGGTTTTGGCGCAGTCATGCTGATCGGCGGCACGCTTTCCTGCGGCCAATGGTTGTCGTACTTCTATCAAAACTTTGCTATTCTGGGCACGGAAAGAATGCAGCTGCCTGTGTTTTCCACCTTAAAACGCTTTCTGATGATCGCCGGTGTCTGCGGTATGGTGCTCTATCAGGCGGCGGTCTTGCACCAAAAGCGAAAGCGCACAGTGGCGGCATAATCGGATGAAGAAACAACAACGGCAGCCCATGCGGGCTGCCGCTTCTTTTTTATGGCTTATGCCGTGACTTCTTCTTTCGGCTCCTCTGTTGACTGTTGACTGTCGGCTGTTGACTTTTTCTCTCTGTGCCACAAGACGATATACAGCACCACGCCCGTGATGATCGTCACGAAGAACGCCGTCGCCATATCGACGATCGTGTCGGCCAGCGGCAGCTGCGCCGTGCCGGCGGCAGAGTGCATGAAAAAGTTGTAGAACGGGTCTTCCGGCACGATCTCCCAGTTGTACCGCTGGTTGCAGTCGGCGAAGAGATAGTCGCCACAGTACTCGAAGATCTCCCACGCGATGATCACGATGAACGAAAAGCCCATGCTCCCGCAGGCGCAGATCTGCGGCGTCAGCTTCGTCTTGTCTCCGTTCATCGCCACGAGCAGGTAGTAGCCGAGCATCGTCATCGGGACGCCCGAAACGATGTGCAATATCCAGTCGTAATGCAGCGTGCCGTTGACGCTGTAAAGCCCGAAGTAGTTGCCGACCGACCCCGCGACGCACATGATCGATATAAAGGTCTGCAGATGAAAGCTGATACGGGAAAAGAAGCTTTTGCGCGGGAAGATCATCCGGATCAGCATCACGCTGAACGTCCCGAGGCCCACGACCACGGGCAGCAGATAGTCGATCCACTGGTGGTCGCCCTTGAATGTCTGTATGATATACATCAGCATGAAGATGCGCGCCGCCCACCAGAACAGGTATTCCGGCCAGGAGACTTGCTCGCGCAGTTCACGCAGATTGTCTTTCCATTTTTGAACCATCTTTCTCTCTCCTTCCAAACGTGCGAGGGATATCATAGCACAAAAAAGCGGAAAAGAAAAGCCTTTTTCGAAAGTTGTAAGGATTTCTTCAATTTTTTTACAAGATTCAGGGTGACAAAACAAAAAAACTATGGTATAATGCAATCCGACACCCAAACGATACGATCCCGAATAAAGGAGATAACCGATATGGCAATGCAAACCGAACGCTTTACGCAGGTGCTCTCTTCCCTTTCCGACGCGCTCGCGACCTACGGCTTTCAGCCGCAGGCGGACGAAGACGGCAAGACCATGACCGTGACCGACAACGCGGCGGACGCCGTCTATGCGGGCGAAAAAGGCGCGCTGCGTCTGCACTACGCCGACGAGCGGCTCGAGCTTTACGCGGCGGACGACGTCGAATCGCTGGAAACGGGCGCCAAGCGCGTGCTGGGCTCGCTGCTGCCCGAGAACGCCGACGAGCGCGACGTCAAATATGTCGTCAACGAAATGAGCGAAACGCTGGAAATGCGGTTCAGCCAGAAGGCGGCCGTCAAGAAAAAGACCGTCCAGAAGGCGCCGCAGACCGTTTCCAAGGCGGCGGTCAAGGCCGGCTCGTTCTATGACCCGAACACCCTCGCGAGCAAGCTTTGTCTCGTCTTTCCCGAGCTGCGCGACGCCTACAAGGCGAACCTCGCGCAGTATGAGGAGTTCTTGCCGGAGGAATTCTTTGTCAACTACGGCACGCCGCGCGTGATCGAGGCGATCAAAGAGAACAAGCCCGCCACGATGAAGAAGCTCTTCCAGACGCTCAACGAGATCTATGAAGACGGCACGAACGACACCCAGAGCCTGATCGCCGTGACGATCCTCGGCGCGCTGAATAACGACCAGATCCTGCTCGCGCGCTGCGTGGACTATATGAGCGAAACGATGGCGCCGCCGGTGATCGAGGTCAACAAGTTCCTCGTGACGTCCAAGGGCAAGAAGGCGCAGGCGAAGATGGAAAATCCGCCGCCGTACAAGCCGAAAAAGAAGAAAAAGCAAGGCTTCCTGTCGCAGCTGATGGCAGGCGGGGGCGGCATGGCGCCGCCGGCAATCTAACGGTTGATTTCAGAAGGGGACGGGGACGTCCCCTCCTTTGATAAGGGGGGAATTGCGATGAAAGAACTGCTGCGGCTGTTTCTGGCGTTTGCCAAAGTCGGCGCCTTCACCTTCGGCGGCGGCTACGCGATGCTGCCGATGCTGCAGCGCGAGATCGTGGAAAACAGACAGTGGGCGACCGAAGAGGAACTGATGGATTACTACGCCATCGGGCAGTGCACCCCGGGCGTCATCGCCGTCAACACCGCGACCTTCATCGGCGAAAAGAAAAAAGGCGTCCCGGGCGCGATCGCCGCGTCGTTGGGCGTGGTCTTCCCGTCCGTCGTCATCATCACGGTCATCGCGGCGTTCATCCGGAACTTTCAGCACATCGAAGCCGTCCAGTGGGCGTTCGACGGGATCCGCGCGGCGGTCGTTGCGCTGATCGTCTCCGCGGTGATCAAGCTCGGCAAAAAGAGCATTGTGGATATCGCGACGGCGTTGATCTTTCTGGTCGTTGCGGTCCTCTCGGTCCTCACGAATCTTTCTCCGGCGATCTTTGTCGTCGCGGCGGGGCTGTGCGGCCTGCTCTTGAAGGGAGGGAAGCGCGATGCTGCTTCTGCTTGAGCTGTTCGGGCGCTTCTTCTTCGTCGGGTTGTTCGCGGTCGGCGGGGGACTCGCCACGCTCCCGTTTTTGCAATCGATGGGAGAGACGACCGGCTGGTTCGGCGCATCGACGATTGCGGACATGGTCGCGATCTCGGAATCGACGCCGGGGCCCCTCGGGGTCAATATGGCGACCTATGTCGGCTTTCAGGTGGCCGGCGTCCCCGGCAGCGTCGTCGGCGTGCTGGGGCTCATCACCCCGTCGGTGATCGTGATTCTGATCGTGGCGCTCTTTCTCAAGAAGTTCCGCGATTCGAAGTATGTCCAATGGGCGTTTTACGGACTGCGAGCAGCGTCGCTCGGGCTGATCGCCGCGGCGTGCTGGGCGGTCGCGAAGCTGGCGCTCTTCAGCGCGGACAAGTTCGCCGAAACCGGAGGCGTGTTCCAGTCGCTGCGCTATGAGAACATCATCCTTTGCGTGCTGGTCTTTATCGGCGTGCAGTGTTTCAAGAAGATCCACCCGATCGTGTTTGTTGCGATTGCGGCTGCCGCCGGGATCGGGATACACATGGTATTTGGATAAGTCGACAGTCGACAGCAAAAGCGCCCCAAGGGGCGCTTTTTTCAGCAGTTAGCAGTTAGCTGTTAGCCGTTAGCGACGCGGGGGACGTGGCTGCAATGGCAAGCAAGTGTCCGCGAAGAAAAACGTAGACCCGGCCATTGGCCGCCCGCTTTTTTTGAAGGATAAAATCTATCCGCGTAGGGGTCGATTCTCGGCTGCCGGGTCTCGCCTGCCGGCTCGGTCGTTGCTTTTGCCTTCGGCAAAGGTCGCCGCCGGCGACCCGCAACCCCATGTGGCGACCCGTGTCCTTTTTCCGTAATAGATTTTTATCGACGATGATTTGGGCGACCACGCAGGGTCGCCCCTACGCGACATAAGCCCAACGCTGTGACGAGCCGCAAACGTACACCGTGCCTTCCCCGCTGGCGGGGAAGGTGTCACGCGCCAACACGACCAGCGGTATTGCGACCAAAAGAAATGCGCGTGACGGATGAGGTGGATAGTGGGCGACCACGCAGGGTCGCCCCTACTAACTGCTAACTGCTAACAGCTAACAGCTCAACCAGCCGCCCGCAGGCGGCTGGTTGACAAAACCGAACAAATGTGCTATAATAACCCGCAGCGAAACAGAACGGAGGGATGGATATGCGCGCGCCGCTGGCTGACCGCATCAGACCCAAAACAATCGACGAAATGGTGGGGCAGCAGCACCTGCTCGGCGAGGGCAAGGCCCTGCGCACGATCGTGTTGTCCGGCGAGCTGCCGAACCTCGTCTTTTACGGGCCCTCCGGCGTCGGCAAGACCACCCTCGCCGCCATCATCGCGGCGAAGACGAACCGCAAGTTCCATAAGCTCAACGGCACCAGCGCCTCCACCGCCGATATCAAGGCGATCGTCGCGGAGCTCGACACCCTCGCCGCGCCCAACGGCGTTTTGCTCTACCTCGACGAGATCCAGTACTTCAACAAAAAGCAGCAGCAGACGCTGCTGGACTATATCGAGCGCGGGGAGATCACGCTGATTGCCTCGACGACGGAGAACCCCTATTTCTATATCCACAACGCGATTCTGAGCCGCTCGACCGTGTTCGAATTCAAGAGCATTTCCGCCGAGGAGATTTTGCCTGCGGTGGACCGCGCCTTCCGTTTTCTCGAGGAGGAAAAGGGCTGCCGCGTCGTCTGTGAGGACGGCGTGGAGCGGTATATCGCGTTCTCCTGCGGAGGAGACGTCCGCAAGGCGATGAACGCCTGCGAGCTGTGCGTGCTGAGCACCCCCGAGAAAGACGGCATCTATACCATCACGCTCGAACGGGCGAAGGCGCTGACCCAGAAAAGCTCGATGAAATACGACCGCGACGGCGACGAGCACTACGACATCCTCTCGGCGTTCCAGAAGTCGATGCGAGGATCGGACCCTGACGCGGCGCTGCACTACCTCGCGCGGCTGCTCGAGGCGGGAGATCTGCCCTCCGCCATGCGGCGGCTGATGGTCTGCGCGTGCGAAGACGTGGGGCTCGCCTATCCGCAGATCATCCCGATCGTCAAAGCGGCGTGCGACGCGGCGCTGATGGTCGGTCTCCCCGAAGCGAGGATCCCCCTCGCGGACGCGGTGGTGCTGATCTGTACCAGCCCGAAGTCCAACGCTGCCTACCTCGCCTACGACGCGGCGGCGGCGGACATTCGCAAAGGCAAGAGCGGGCCCATCCCGCGCCAGTTGCAGAACAAGCATTACGACGGCGAAGACAACCCGAACAAGGGTCAGTTCTATCAGTATCCCCACAATTTCCCGAACCACTATGTCAGACAGCAGTACCTGCCCGACGCGCTCAAAGACACGCGGTACTACACGCCGCAGGACAACAAGAGCGAGCAGGCGGCGAAAGCGTATTGGGAGAAGATCAAGTCAACAGACGACAGTCAATAATCGTCAGCAACATCCGCCTGCGGGCGGCTGTTTTTTCTTGACATTGCGGCGCAATCGGCTTATAATATCACTGTAAAAAATCTACAGCGTCTGAAGGAGTGTTTTCCATGCTGCTCAACCGTTCCGAAAATCTGCAACCTGTCCATTCCGATATCCGCGGACCGCTCTATCTCGAAAGCCAGCGGATGGCCAAAGAGGGGATCAAGGTCCTGCGTCTGAACACCGGTAACCCGGCGACGTTCGGCTTCGGCCTGCCCGAGTCCCTGCGCGGCGCACTGATCGACAACGTAGATAAAGCCGTCGCCTACTGCGACCTCAAGGGTATGCCTAACGCCCGCGAAGCGATCTGCAATTACCATAAGAGCAAGGGCATCCAGGATATCACGCCGGACGACGTCTATATCGGCAACGGCGTGAGCGAACTGGTGCTGATGTGCCTGCTGGCCCTCCTCAACAAGGGCGACGAGGTGCTGATGCCCTCGCCGAGCTACTCCCTGTGGTCCAACTCGACCTATATCGCCGGCGGAAAACCCGTGTTCTATACCTGCGACGAGCAAAACGACTGGTACCCCGACATCGCCGATATGGGAAAAAGGTCACCCCGAAGACCCGCGCGATCGTCATCATCAACCCGAACAACCCGACCGGCGCGGTCTATCCGAAGGAAGTCCTCGAGGACATCATTCAGGTCGCGCGCGAAAACGATCTGTTGATCTTCTCCGACGAGATCTACGACCGCCTCGTCATGGACGGTGTGCCGCACTACTCGACCGCCGCGCTCGCCCCCGACCGCATGGTCATCACCACGAACGGCCTTTCCAAGTCGCACATCGTCTGCGGCTTCCGCTGCGGCTGGATGGTCATCAGCGGCTACAAGGGCAAGGCGGAGGACTATGTCGAGGGCATCTTCCAGATGGCGGCGATGCGCCTTTGCTCCAACACGCTGACCCAGCTTGTGATTCCCGCCGCACTCGATGACAACGCCAGCACCCAGGCGATGCTCGTCCCCGGCGGCCGGTTGTATGAACAGCGGGAAGCCACCATGCGCGAGATCGAAAAGATCGACGGTCTGACCTGCGTCAAAAACCACGGCGCGTTCTACGTCTTCCCGAAGCTGGACGTCAAGAAGTTCAACATCACCAGCGACAAGCAGTTCGCGTTCGACTTCCTGCACGAAAAGCACATCTTCATCGTGCCCGGCTCCGGCTTTGACTGGGCGGCGCCCGACCACTTCCGCATCGTGATGCTGCCCGAACCGACAGAGATGACGAAAGCGATGCAGGATCTCGGCGATTTCCTGAGCCATTATTGGCAGAAATGAGGGACTATCAACAAAAGCACCCCGCATGCTTGCGGGGTGCTTTTCTAACTGCTGACTGCTGACAGCTGCATGAAAAAACGCCCCGCAGGGCGTTTTTTTCATTCCTTCACCAGCTGCTTATACAGCTTGATGTATTCGTTGGCGCTCTTGTTCCAGCTGAAGTCGCATTCCAGCGCGCGGATCACCAGCGTGTCCCAGTAGTCCTTCGCGTTGTAGTAAGTATCCACCGCGCGGTAGAGGGCGTTCAGCATGTCGTGGGCGTTGTAGGTCTTGAACGTGAAGCCGTTGCCCTGTCCGTCGCCGCTGTCGGTGATGGAGTCGCGCAGACCTCCCGTTTCGCGGACGATGGGGATCGTGCCGTAGCGCAGCGCGATCATCTGGGCGAGGCCGCAAGGCTCGCTCTTCGACGGCATCAGGAACAAATCCGCGCCGCCGTAGATCTTCTTGGCAAGCGACGGCACAAAGCCGATACGGACGGCGAGCTTGTCGCCGTAGCGGTCCGCCAGCTCGCGGAAGTAGTTCTCATACTGCCAGTCGCCCGAGCCGAGGACGACGACCTGCACCTCTGTTGTGGCGAGGAACTCGTCGAACACGCCCTTGATGAGGTCGAGCCCCTTGTGCGAGACAAGCCGCGTCACGATGCCGATCAGCGGGACGTCCGGTTTCTGCGGGAGGCCCATGGTCTCCTGCAGCGCCGCTTTGTTGGCGGCCTTGCCTTCTTTCGCGTTGCTGACGTTGAAGTGCAGCGCGAGGTTCGGGTCGGTCTCCGGGTCGTTCGTGTCGGTCGCGATCCCGTTGAGGATGCCGGACAGCTTCCACTGCCGCTCGCGGAGGATCGGATCCAGCCCGTGGCTGTACCACGGATCGAGGATCTCCTGCGCGTAGGACGGGGACACCGTCGTGACCCAGTCGGCGCACTCGATGCCGCCCTTCATGAAGTTGGCGTCGCCGTCGTATTCGAGGATGCCGGCGTCTTCTGGCTTGAGCCCGACCACGTCGCCGATGATGTCCATCCCGTAGGTGCCCTGATATTGGATGTTGTGGATCGTGAATACGGTCTTGATGCCCTGATACCACGGGTCCTGACAGTACATCGTCTTATAGAACACGGGGGTCAGCGCGGTCTGCCAGTCGTTGCAGTGGATGATGTCGGGCTTGAAGCCGATGTGCGGCAAGATCTCGAGCGCCGCGCGGGCGAAGAACGTAAACCGCTCCGCGTCGTCATAGTGCCCGTAGATGGAGTCGCGCTTGAAGTAGTACTGGTTGTCGATCAGATAATAGATCACGCCGTTGTGCTTGGCCTGAAAAATGCCGCAGTACTGCCGGCGCCAGGCGACGGGTACCGAAATGCTGGTGACGAAGGTCATCTTATCCTTGAGTTCCTGCGCGATGGTGTCGTACATCGGCATCACCACGCGGCAGCCGATCAGACGGCGGCGCAGCGCCTGCGAGAGCGCGCCCGCCACGTCTGCAAGACCGCCGGACGCCATAAAGGGCTGGGCCTCGCTTGCAACAAATAACACTTTCATGATATTTGATCCTTTCTGTTGAACTTGAAACCGGTCAGACGGTGACGTCCTTGCCGATGAACAGCGGGCAGGTCGCCGCGCCGGAAAGGGACTTGTTCGGTTTGATCACGACGTTCTTGTCGAGGACGGCGCAGTTGACGGATGCGCCCTCGCTGATGTAGCTGTCCTGCATGAGAACGCTGTTTTTGACGACGGCGCCCTCCGCCACATAGACGCCGCGGAAGAGGATGGAGTTTTCGACGGTGCCCTTGATGATGCAGCCGTCGGCGATCAGGGAGTTCGACGCCTTCGACTTCGTGCCGTAGATCGCGGGCATATCGTCGCGGACCTTGGTATAGACCGGCAGATCCTTCTGGAACAGACCCTTGTACTGGCCCTGAACGAGCTTCATGCTGACGTCGTAATAGGTCTGCAGCGAGTCGATCGTGCAGGCGAAGCCGTCGATCTTCGCGCCGCGGATATACAGCTTGCCGCAGTTGGCGTTGATGACGTCCCGCTCGAACTCGGTCGCGCCGGCGGTCAGCGCCTCGCTGACGAGCCGCTCGAGCAGTGCGCGCTTCAAAAACAGCACGTTGAGCGAGTAGTCCTTCTCTTCAGGGCTGTTGTCAAGCACGACGGCGCGGGTGATGCGGTCGCCGTCGCCGAAGGCGAAGCTCATGATATCCGGGAGGTTCGGCTTTTTGCCGTGCTTGTAGGCGATCGTGATATCGGCGCCGGACTTCAGGTGATCTTCCATCAGCGCCTCACAGTCGATCGTCGCGACGACGTTCGCGTCGGCGAGCAGGACGTATTCCTTGTTGGAATGGCCCATATAGTTGAGCATGGCGTGCAGCGCCTCGATCCTGGTGCGCGAAACGCCGCCGTTGCCGGCGAGATCAAAGGGCGGCAAGATCGTCAGTCCGTCGCGTTTGCGGGAAAGGTCCCACGGCTTGCCCGCGCCGAGGTGATCCATCAACGAACGGTAGTTGCTCTTAGTGCTGACGCCGACGGCGGTGATGCCGGCGTTGACCATGTTGGAAAGGGCAAAGTCGATCAGACGGTAGCGCCCCGCGAAGGGCACGGAACCGATGGTGCGGACTGCGGTCAGCTCGCTGATTCTGTCGTCATCCACGCTGGCGTAGATGATACCTAACACATTAGACGCTCTCATTTTGCTTCTCCTTCCATATCCGTATCGATCATTTGCTTGGCGTTCACCTTCGCGCCCTTGCCGATCGTGACTTTTTCACCGATCACGGCGATGCCCCAGTTGTCGAGGTCGTCCGCCATCGCTTCCGGGCTGTCGCCGACATGGGCGCCCTCCGCGATCACGGCGTTCTCCGCGACGATCGCGTATTCCACGACGGCGCCCGCCTTGATGACGGTGCCGGGCATCACGATCGAGTAGCGGACGGTGGCGCCTTCCTCCACGGTCACGTTGGAGAACAGAATGGAGTAATCCACCACGCCGTGGATCTCGCAGCCCTCGGAGATCATGGAGTTTTCGACTGCCGCCTTGTCCGAGATGAAGTGCGGCGGGGCGACGGGGGACTGGGAGTAGATCTTCCACTTGTCGTCCGACAGATCGAGATCGACCTTCGGGTTGAGCAGGTCGAGGTTCGCTTCCCAGAGCGAGTCGATCGTGCCGACGTCCTTCCAGTAGCCGTCGAACTGATAGGCGAACATGCGCTCGCCGGCGCTGTGCATCGCGGGGATGACGTTGTGACCGAAGTCGTTGCCCGAGGTCGGGTCGTTTTCGTCGTCGATCAGGTACTGACGCAGCTTCGACCACGTGAAGATATAGACGCCCATCGACGCCTTGTTGGAGCGCGGCTTCTTCGGCTTTTCCTCAAACTCGCTGATCGAGCCGTCGGGCTCCACGAACATCAGACCGAAGCGCGACGCTTCGTCCCAGGGGACTTCCAGCATCGCGATGGTACACGCGGCGTTCTTTTCCTTGTGGTATTCGAGCATCTTCGCGTAGTCCATCTTGTAGATGTGGTCGCCCGAGAGGACCGCGACGTATTCCGGGTTGTAGCGGTCGATGAAGTGGATGTTCTGATAGATCGCGTTCGCCGTGCCCTTGTACCACTCGGTGCCCTTGATCTGCTGATAGGGCGAAAGCACATGGACGCCGCCGTTCATCCGGTCGAGGTCCCACGCCGCGCCGTTGCCGAGGTAGCTGTTGAGCTCGAGCGGCTGATACTGCGTCAGCACGCCGACCGTGTCAATGCCGGAGTTGATGCAGTTCGACAGCGGGAAGTCGATGATGCGGTATTTGCCGCCGTAGGGGACGGCAGGCTTCGCGATGTTCTTGGTGAGGATGCCGAGACGGCTGCCTTGTCCGCCGGCGAGCAGCATGGCAAGGCATTCTGTTTTCTTCGTCATGTTCTGATTACCTCCTGTTAAAAATCGTTCCAGACGATGTTGTTTGCGTTATTTGGCTTTGGCCGCTTTTTTTGCCGGTTTCTTTTCCGATTTCTTTTTGGCGGCCGGATTCTTTTCGGGCTTCGGTTTATACCGGAGATACAGCGCGGAAAGCCCGGGCAGATCGACCGTGATGGAGTGCTGATAGCCGTGCATCGGCGCGTGCTTGCTGGTCACGCGCTGCTTCGTACCCCGGCCGCCGCCGCCGAACGCCGCGTCGTCGGAGTTGAGCAGCACCTCATACACGCCTTCCTTTTCCACGCCGAAGGTGTACTTCTGGCGTTCGACCGTCGTGAAGTTGCAAACGCAGACGATCTCACCGCCCTGTTTGTCCATCCGGCGGAAGGCGATCACGGAGTTGTCGATGTCGTCGCTGACGCACCAGGCGAAGCCCTCCCAGCCGTAGTCGATCTCCCACAGCGCGGGCGTCTTCTGATACAGCCGGTTCAGCGCGCGGACGAAGTCCTGCAGCTGGCGGTGCTTTTCGTAATCGAGCAGCAACCAGTCAAGACCCGTGTCGTATTTCCATTCGATGAACTGTCCGAATTCCTGCCCCATGAAGGTCAGCTTCTTGCCGGGGTGCGCCATCATATAGCCGAGGAAGGAGCGCACGCCCGCGAACTTTTCGTCGTAGCTGCCCGGCATCTTGCCGATCAGCGAGCATTTGCCGTGGACGACCTCGTCGTGCGAGATCGGCAAAACGAAGTTTTCCGAAAACGCATAGAAGAACGAGAAGGTCAGCAGGTTGTGGTTATATTTTCTGGAAAGACCGTCGAGCGAGAAGTACTTGAGCACGTCGTTCATCCAGCCCATGTTCCATTTGAAGTTGAACCCGAGACCGCCGATGTCGGTCGGCTTCGAGACGAGCGGCCACGCGGTGCTCTCTTCGGCGATCATCAGCACGCCCGGAAAGTCGCGGAACACGAGCGCGTTGAGCGTGCGCAGGAAATCGACCGCCTCGAGGTTTTCGTTGCCGCCGTAGCGGTTCGGCACCCACTGGCCGTGCTCGCGCCCGTAATCGAGGTAGAGCATTGAGGCGACGGCGTCGACCCGCAGCCCGTCGATATGGTAGCGGTCGAGCCAGAACGTGGCGGAGCTCATCAAAAACGAGACGACCTCCTTGCGGCCGTAGTCGAAGACCTTCGTGCCCCAGTCCTTGTGTTCACCCTTGCGCGGGTCCTCATATTCATAGCAGGCGCGGCCGTCGAAATCCGCCAGACCGAACGCGTCCTTCGGGAAGTGGGCGGGGACCCAGTCGAGGATCACGGCGATGTCGTTCTGGTGGCAGGTGTCGATGAAATACATCAGATCGTGCGGCGTCCCGTAACGGGACGTAGCGGAAAAGTAGCCGGTGACCTGATAGCCCCAGGAGCCGTCGAAGGGGTATTCCGACAGCGGCATCAGCTCGATGTGCGTGTAGCCCATGTCTTTGACATAGGGGACCAGCGACTCCGCCAGATCGCGGTAGGAATAGAAGTTGCCGTCGTCGTGCTGTTTCCAGGAGCCGGCGTGCACCTCATAGATGTTCATCGGGCTTTCATAGGGGTTGTGCGACGCCTTCTTCTGCTGCCACGCGGCGTCCTTCCAGCGGTAGCAGTCCATCTCATAGAACTTGGACGCCGTACCCGGGCGCGTTTCGCTGTGGAAGGCGAAGGGATCCGCCTTGTCGCGGACCGTCCCGTCGTCGCACCAGATCCGGTATTTGTAGTTGTCATAGACCATGACTTCGGGGACGGCGCATTCCCAGACGTCGGATTCCGGCAGCTTCTGCATCACTGCCGCGCGGTCGTCCCAGTCGTTGAAATCGCCGATCACGCTGACCCCTCTCGCGTGCGGCGCCCAGACCCGGAAGGTGACAAAATCACCGTCGGCGCCCCGGTGTGCGCCCAAGAAATCGTAGGCGCGGTTATTCGTGCCCGCATGGAAATAATACAGGGCAATATCATCGCGCTGCGGTTGGTTTTTGGACATCTGAACACCTTCTTTTTCCAAAGAATTCCGGTTTGCCGAACGGCAAAGCAACACCGCGGCAAACAAAATCCTCCCATTTTTTATTATCATAGCACGCACGGCGCGGAAAGGCAAGCTTTTTTGTTATTTTGTTAGAAATTGAATAAAAAATTAAGCCGGTTTTTGTGCTGTTTGTTAGAAGCTTTCCCCTATGATACCACAAAGCGCGCGAGAAACAAGGCGAACCGCCGCGAGTTGACAAGAACGCAAAACTATGATACACTGAACACG
>JAFYDS010000092.1 GCA_017544665.1 Clostridia bacterium
AATTCGAAGTCTCACTTCGTCCAGCCGGACGGGATGAAATAATCCGAAAACGTCTTGAGCGCGAAGCCGTCGGTCATCCCGGCGATATAATCACAGGCGGCGCGCGGCGTCCCTTCCTGCCACGCGATTGAAATGAACTCGTTCGGCAGCTCGTCCGGATGGTCCACAAAGAACTGATACATCTGGCAGATCATGCTGATCGCCTTCTTCTCCTCTCCCTTGCAGACGGGATTGGTATAGACGCGCTCGAACATGAATTCATGGAGAATGTCGAACGCCGCCTGTACCGTCGGGTCAAGCCGCACTTCGTCGGTCGAGTTGCGGATCGCGGAGAGGACGAGGGTGTTGATCCGCTTGCTTTTCGTTTCGCCGAGGATCCTGCGAACATCCGGCGGGATATTGTCTTCGCGCAGCACCCCACCGCGGATCGCGTCGTCGATGTCGTGGTTGATATAGGCGATCCGGTCGGCGAGCTTGACGACCCGCCCTTCGAGCGTATCGGCTTCCTTGCCGCGCGTATGGCAGATGATGCCGTCGCGCACCTCATACGTGAGGTTCAGCCCTTTGCCGCCGTTTTCGAGCCGGTCCACCACGCGCAGGCTTTGCTCGTAATGCTTGAACCCGTCCGGAAAGACGCTGTCAAGGGCGCGTTCGCCCGCGTGACCGAACGGCGTGTGACCGAGGTCGTGTCCGAGCGCGATCGCTTCGGTCAGATCCTCGTTGAGCGCGAGCCCGATCGCGATCGTCCGCGCGATCTGCGCGACTTCGAGCGTGTGGGTCAGCCGCGTGCGGTAATGGTCGGAGTCGGGCGACAGGAAAACCTGGGTCTTATGTTTGAGCCGGCGGAAGGCGTTGCAATGGATGATGCGGTCGCGGTCGCGCTGGTACGCCGTACGCACCTCGCACTCCGGTTCTTCACGCTCTCTGCCGCGGGTGTTCGCGCAAAGCATCCCGTATGGGGAGATGGTCAGCTTTTCGTTTTCGAGCGTCCGCAGTCTGATGTCGTCCATCGGTTCACCGCCTTTCTTTTGATCCGGTCCTTTATATCGATTATACACGCTTTTTCGCCGTATTCCCCTAAAAAAGAAAAATATTTTTTCAAAAACGCAATTCAGCCGTCGATCGGGGCGTAGGCTTCGCCCGTTTTGCGGCAGCTGCATTTGCCGAAGGAGGCGTCGACGACCTGCGCGTTCAGACGGTCGAACTGTTCGCACGGAATCGAAAACCGCAGCGTAACCGCGTCTTCAAAGACCGTGTCGGTCAGTACCGCGCCCTCGCGCAGCAGCAGCGGCTGCAGCTTGCCGTAAAGCGTGTAGTCGCAGACGAGCTCTCCCGCGGCGCAAAGGCTCATGGTGACGATCCCCGCCTTTTCGACGGCGATCTTCGCCGTATTGCCGTAGGCGCGCACAAGACCGCCCGTTCCGAGCAGTATCCCGCCGAAATAGCGCGTGCAGACCACGACGCAGTCGGTCAGTCCCTCCTGCAGCAGGACGTTCAGCGCCGGAATCCCGGCGGTGCCCTGCGGCTCACCGTCGTCGCTGTAGCGTCGGATCTGCCCTTCCCGCAGCGCATAGGCATAGACGTTGTGCGTTGCGTCCCAGTGTCTGGATTTGATCGCTTCGATGAAATCGACCGCCTCCTGCTGGGTGCAGACCGGCTTCGCGTAGCCGATGAAGCGCGACTTGCGCTCGACGAACGCGTCGCTCGCTTCGCTTTTCAGTGTGCGGTATTCGTTCAAGCCTGACGCCTGCCTTTCTTTCTAAAAGTCAAAATAACGACTGCAAGAGGCGGTACGTTCGCACCGCCTCTTTTTTGAGTGTTCCTGCAATTCTTATTTGTTCTTTGCAAGGTTGAAACGCTTGTTGAATCTGTCAACACGGCCGCCGGTATCGACAAGCTTTTGCTTACCCGTAAAGTACGGATGGCAGTTGGAGCAAATATCAACACGCATGTCCTTTTTGGTCGAGCCGGTTTCGATCACGGCGCCGCAGGCACATCTGACTGTCGTCTGTTCATACTTGGGATGGAGTCCCTCTTTCATTGGTTTCACCTCTTCCTGACGATCTCATAAAATGCGGTTCCGCGGCACAGATCAGATCACCGCAGAATCATAGCAGACGGTATTATATCACAGCATTTCGCAAAAAGTCAAGGACTTTGTTCGACTTTTTTTATTTTTCTTTCAGAAACCGCGGCTTTGAGCTTCGACAGCAGCCAGCTGACCGCGAGATCAACCGCCGCCGCGGCGAGAAAGACGCCGCACAGCACCAACGCGACGTGGACGAAGTTGAGCCACAGATTGGTGTTGTCCATATTGCGGAAATTGACGTTGTCCCACAGCACCGTCCGCAGATAGCGGAATTCCGTCAAACAATAGACGCCGAGGGTCGTCCCGCCGAGGGCGTTGACGATCCGGCTTTTGAAATGCAGGTCTTTGCAAAACAGCAGCAGACAGACCGCGTTGAGCACGAGGATCGGGTTCGCGTAGTCCCCCGCCACGCCTTGAAATCCGCAGGACGACGGCAGGCGCGTATAGAGCAGATAGTTGACGGCGACCGTTGCGAACGCGCCGAGCAGATACAGAACGTTCGGCTTCTCGCGCTCTTTTGAAAACCGGCCGAAGTAGCCGCCGATGATATAGATGAACAGGAAGTGGAACACCTGCTTGCCTTTGACCATGTCGCTGTAACCGAACGGTTCGATCGCGAGGTTGAAGGGCTTGACGTGGACGAGCGTCATCCATACGCTCATGAACAGCACCAAAGCCAGCGCAAAGATGCGGTACTGCTTTTCGTCGAGCTTTTGCAGCGCGAGGTTGACAAACGGGATCAGCAGACACAGCAGCAGATAGTCCGTCAGAAAGTACCACGTCTGGCTCGAGACAGGCAGTAGCCCTTTCAGTATGACCTGCCAGAGAGTGAACGTATTGCCGCGGTCGACCCAGTAGGACGCGCCGAGCAAAAGGAACACGACCGTCAGCACCACGGAGTAAAAGAACATCTTCTGATAGGTCGCGCCGACGCGCCGCAGATTCTTTTTCAAATCGTACGGCACGCGGACCATGAAGTAGCCCGTGATGATAACGAAGGCGTTGACCGCGACGCGGGTGGCAAGCTTCATGAACAGCGCCGCCGCGGCAATGTGACCGCCGACTGCGCTTGTCGCCGAAAAGAACCCGCCGTAGGAGAAGGCGTGTACGCCGATCACCATCAATATCGCAAAGATGCGCATCAGTTCGATGCCGGAATCGCGTTCTTTTTTCAAGGGAATCTTCCTTTCCGTTTTTGACTTCTTTCTTCGCAAGAGCGCACAAACGTAACGTCTCTTACTGTCTTGCTGAACCGGGATATGTCTTTCTTATCTGGCTTTTGCGGGTTTCTTTTCCGGAAGCTCTGTATACATACCATCCAGAAGTTCCAGAACGAGCGCCGTATCTTCAAATCTGTCAAATACATGCATCAGTGTCTTTGAACCTTCATACGGATAACGCAGTTCGGAATCTGCAAGCAGTCTGTCCGATGTCGGCGTTCTCTTCAAAAACAGTTCATTATCGCAAATGTCACCTATCAGCTTACCATTGAGGTATACAAGATATCCGCCCATCATGGATTTTATGACAATACTGCCGGCTGCGAAAAAAACCTCACGAACATATTCGTTAAATGCATTCAATATGATTATCTCCTTCAAGTCCCGATAAATCGCCTTAAACCTACTGATAATTATAGCACAATACTGTGCATTATACAATCCTTTCCTGCCAAAGCAGCACAAAAAACGCCTTTTGCCCTGGCAGACAAAAGACGTTTCTCTTCTTTATCGCTCACCCGGCGTCAACCGGGATCGCGCGATCGAGATGGAACGAATAGAGCACCGTTTCGCGGACGGGATAGTCCGTACACAGCGACAGCGCCGACTTGTACAGCCGTACCTGTCCGGCGTATTTTTCGATGAACTGCGCGTCGGTTTCGAGTCGGTCGGTCTTATAATCGACGACGACAAGGGCGCCGTTTTCCAAAAACGCGCAGTCCGCGATACCCTGGATCAGGACGTTCTCGTCCGGGTAATCTGCCATTTCGGGATAGAGCGCCTGCACCGGCAGCGCGACGGTGAACTTCTTTTCACGCATGATGAGCGGGCTTTGCCGCATTCTTTCGTACAGCTCGCTTTGGAAGAATCGGGCGACGGCGCGGCGGTTGATCGCCTTCTCCTCCTGCGCCGAGATGACGCCCTTGTCGCACAGCCGAGCGATCTCGGCGTCGACGTCGCTCTGCGCCTTTGCAAAGTCGGCGTACTGCATGAACGTATGGGTCGCAGTGCCGCGCTGCGCGGCGGTCAGTCCGCCCTCCGTCAGAAACGCGGGGCGGCTCGACGCGAAGTAGTCACGGTCGACGAAGGCTTTGTCTACCTCAGAGGCGGCGCGCTTGCTGACGAGCTTCGTCAGCGGCTCATAAGCGTAGCGCCACGAGAGGGATTCGTTGAGCAGCGCCTGACACGCCGGGTCGGGCGGCAGCGGCGGCGGGGTCGCTTCCGCCTTCGCTTCAGACGCCTGCCAGCTTTCGCAGTACACTTTCAGGCGGGAGGACGCGGGCAGCACGATTGAGGGATCATAACCTCCGGCTTTGCGCAGAATCTCCGCGTCGGGGTGACGCAGCAGCGCCGGGAAGATCCAGTCGGCGTAGCTGGTTGCGCTTTGCGCGGCGAAGGCCGTGAAGCGGCCGTCCGGAGACAGCAGCTTCGGCCGGTATTTCGCCATTGTTTTATCGAGGTCGCGGCACGCGCCGACGATGATGAGTCGTTCCCGTGCGCGGGTCATCGCGACGTAAAGGACGCGCATCTCTTCGCTGACGTTGTCTTTGCGGCTGCGTTCGCGCACGGCGAGCAGCGGCAAGGTCGGGTACTGCGCGAGGGTGTCCGGCTCGCGCTTTTGCGCCCCGACGCCGAGCGACGCATGGATCACGACGCCGCGGTTGCGGTCGGTTGCGTTGAAGCGGCCGGCGCAGTTCGCGAGGATCACGACCGGGAATTCAAGTCCCTTTGATTTGTGGATCGACATCACGCGCACGACGTCCGTTTCGCTCGATACGCCGACGGACCCGGCCAGATCGCCTTTTGTCCGTTCAAGGCGGTCGATGAAGCGGATGAACCCGGACAGGCCGATATAGCCCGCCGATTCATACACGGCGGCGTAGTCGAGCAGCAGCATCAGATTCATGCGCTTGGTCTGTGCGCCGGGCATGGCGCTGACCGCGCAGAGGACCGCCGTTTCGTCGTAGATCATCTGCAGGAAATCCGGCACCGCCATACAGACGCCGAGTGTGCGCCACGCGCTGATACTGTCGAGGAAGCGCTTCGCTTTCGCGTGTCCCTCCTGCGCCCCGCGGACAAGGCAGGTATATAAGTCGCCGTCCGGCACGAGCAGGCGCAGCCGCGCGCAGTCGTCCGGCGTAAAGCCGAACAGCACGCTCAGCAGCACGCTCAGCAGCGGAACGTCCTGTTTCGGGTTGTCGATCACGCGCAGGAGATTGAGCAGCAAACTCACCTCGTGCGCAGAGAAAAAGTCGGTCGAAACTTCCGTAAAGCACGGCAGGCCCTGCCGCTTGAGCGCTTCGGCATACAGTGCGCCGCGGCCGCCGTTGATCGAGCGCAGCAGCACGCAGAAGTCGGAATACCGCGCCGGACGCAAAACGCCGTTTTCCGTTACCTGAAAACCGTCGTCGATCATACGGCGGATGTGCTTTGCAACATAGTCCGCTTGAAACGTGTCGCCGGAATCGAGCTCGGTGTCGAGCTCCTTGAGGTCGAGGATGTGCAGCTCGCAGCATTCGTCCGTTTCCGGATAGACCGCGCCGCAGACCAGCGTTTCGTCGCCGCTGTAATCGACGTCGCCCGCTTCGCGGCGCATCACCTGCGAAAACAGGAAGTTGACGATCTCCGTGACCCCGGCGCGGCTGCGGAAGTTTTCCTTCAGCGCGATCTTCGCCGGGAACGCGGGCTTCGCCGGATCGTAGGCCGGATAGGCGTCCTTGAGCTCCATGAAGATCTCCGGCATCGCCTGCCGGAAGCGGTAGATGCTCTGTTTCATATCGCCGACGCGGAACAGATTGTCGCGGGCGAGCGCCGTGAAGATCATGTCCTGCGCGCGGTTGGTATCCTGATATTCGTCGATGAGAATCTCATCGAACGTCTGCGCGATCTCACGCGAGAGATCGCTCGGCGCGAATGCGCCGTCCGCCTGTTCGGTATAGAGCAGCTGCAAAGCGTAATGCATGACGTCGCTGAAGTCGGCGCACTGCTTTTCACGCTTGAGCCGGTCGAAGCTGGCGGCGTAGCGTTCGGTCGTTTTGGCCAACTGCTCGATCATCGGCGCAAAGAAGCGCAGATCGGAGAGAAACTCCGCTTCGCTGCAGCAAAACAGCGGCCGGATCTTATCACGGATCACGCTCTTGATCTCGTCGCGCAGCGTCGCGAGGCGTTCGATCTCCGGGTCGTCGCGGTGTTCCTTCGGCGTCGGCGGGCGGCGCATCGGCGTGTAGGCGTACACGGCCGCGCGCGCGCGGTCCCAGTCGCGGTCCTTCATCGCGCGTATGATCGGCTCCGTCTGACGCAGGTCGTCGGAAAACACGTCGACGAACAGCTTGCCAAGCACCGCGTCGTCCCGGATGATCGACAGCGCCATTTCCGCGAACGCGTGAAGATAGTCGATCGCGTCGCTGATCCGCATGGCGACTTCATGCGCGAACGGATGCAAGAGCATCGGTCCGTGAAACCGATAGCTCTCGCCGATCTCCCGCAGCCAGAGCGACGGGAACGGATAAGAGCGGCTTTCGGTATACAGGGCGCGGATCATCTCTTCCAAGAAGGAGTCGTCCCGTCCCTGAAACAGCAGTTCCACAAGCCCGAGAAACGCTTCGTCCGCTTCGGCGTAGCATGCTTCAAGCGTCTCGCTCATCGCCTGTTCGCTCAAAAGCTGCAGCTCGCCCTCGTCGGCGTTTTTGAAATCGGGCGGCAGATCGAGCGCCTCAAAGTGGGCGCGCACAAGCTGGCTGCAGAACGCGTCGATCGTGCAGATCTTCGCGTACGGGAGCAGCATCTGCTGCTGCAGCAGCCGTTCGTTGTCGGGTTCCTGCGCGATGCGCTGCGCGAGCGCGTCGGCGATTCGTTGGCGGATCTCCGCGGCCGCAGCGCGGGTAAACGTCACGATCAGCAGCCGGTCGGCGGAAACGGGAGAGACCGGGTCGCAAAGGCGGCGGATGACGCGTTCAACGAGCACCGCCGTTTTGCCGGAGCCTGCCGCGGCGGAAACGAGCAGATTGCCGCCGCGCGCTTCGATCGCCCACTGCTGCTGTCTGGTCCACTTACGTTCCATCGGTCGACTCCTCCTCTTCCAGCGCGGTCAGCGCTTCGCTGTGGCTGCGTTTTTCCAGATAGCGGAACGCGCCGTCCGCCTCGCGTCCGCAGACGCTGCGGTAATCGCACCAGTCGCAGGTATAGGCGTGGTTCTTGCCGAAGACCGGCTTTGCCTCCACCCTGCCGCCGTGCAGATCGTCGCCCATCTTTTTGAGGATCTTGTCCATCCGCTTCGCGAGCAGGCCGAGCTGAGTCAGGGAAATGAACTGACCGCTCACGGCGTTCGTGCGCTTGTTGATCTTCATCGGCAGCAGCGCGCCCTGCAGGCTGTGGTCCATCCCCCGGAGCACTTCGCCGTCGTCGAGGATCATGCCGTCCATTTTGCCGCTGAAGATGCGCTGCTCGTCCTTTTGCGCCGCCGTATCGTCGCGGTCGGCGCCGAACGGTTCGAACCGCGCCGGCATATACAGCACCCCCGCCGGGGTGACGTCCGTTTCGCTGCGCCAGATGCTGACGAGATACAGCAACATCTGCATCCCGAGCCCCTGCAGCACGTCGGACAGAGAAAACTCCTTCGTTCCCGTTTTATAGTCCACAACGCGGATATAGCGTTTGTCGTCCGTCCTCATCTCATCCACGCGGTCCACAACGCCGCGCAGTTCCACATAGCCGTCCTCGAGCGCGATGCGGAAGGGCTTGATCGGTTTGCCCGGTCCGATCGGCACTTCGAAGCCGACGGGGACGAACGAGCTTTGGCTGAACTCGAACAGCAGCCGGTCCATCAGCGTCACGAGCGTCTGATACATCCGGCGGTACAGATACAGGAAGCGCGCGCTTTTTCCGGCGGCGCCGCCCATATAGGTTTCGATATAAGTCTTCAGCACCGCCGCGATCTTTTGGTGCGTCTCTTCGCGCGGAATCGCGGCGACATTGCCGTCGGGACAGCTTTTCAGCAGCTGTTCGAGGACATAGTGCACCACCGTGCCCGCGGAGGCGGGATCGAGCTTCGCGATCTGCCGCGGTTTTGCCCGCAGCCCGTAGCGGCAGAAGTATTCGAACGGGCATTCTTCGTATTTTTCAAGCTGCGACGCGGAGAGCACGATCTTTTCGCCGAAGAGCGCCTTCGCGGTGTCCTTGTCCTTGAGACGGAAGGTCTCTTTCTTCGCGGCGCGGGCGATCGCGTGCAGGCGGTCGCGGTAGGCGTCCTGCGACGCAAAATAGGCGCGGAACGCTTCGGTTTTCGTGTCGGTCTGTTTCCAGTGCGCCGCGAGATAAGCGAACGCGACGTCCGCCCCTTCCGCGAACGCCTCCGGCGGCAAGGCGCCGTAATCCAGACTCTTCGCCTGCGGGAACATCCTTTGCAGCAGCAGAACGATCTCGGACTCCGTCAGCTTTTCGCCGCTTTTGCCGGTCTGCGCGAAAGAGACGTACAGCTTTTCGCGCGCGGAGCAAAGCGTGTTGTAGATATAGAACCGTTCGGTCATCGTCGTCTGTGCGCCCTCGTCCGGAAGCTGCGGCAGCGTCTGCCGCAGCAGGTCGCACTCCCCGCGCGAAAGCAGACCGTCCGACGCAGGCGACTGCGGGAACACTCCGGCGTTCATCCCGAGGGCGAAGATCACTTTCGGCATCTGCGTCGCGATCCGCGCCGCTTCGCAGAGATAGACTTCGTCAAAGCCGTCCGGCAGCTTGCCGAGGCTCTGCGCCCCGACGGCGAGGTCGAACAGTTCCGTCAGCAGCTGCAGCGGCAGCACACTGTCTCCCGCCGTCTGCGCGATCGCGTCGAACGAGACCATCAGCAGGTCCCAGATCTGCCCCTGTTCGAGCGCAAGTTCCAGCTTGCCCTGCGCTTCGAGCGTCAGCGCGTACTGTTTGAGCGCTTCATCGACGCCGCGGTCACGCAAAAACGTATAGAGCGCCGCCATCACGTCGCGGGCGTTCTTTCCCCGGATCTCCTCACGCAGCGTCTGCAGCGGAGAAACGATGCGTTCACGGATCTCGTTCAGTTCACGCAGTTTTTCACGGCGGCTGTCGTCCAGCTCCACGCCGAAGCCGTCCGGGTTGTCAGTCCATGGCTGCTGCCACCCCTTCGAATAGAGGTCCCACAGCAGCGCGTAATTTTCCGCGTCGGCGATCTCGTCCCACGTCAGGCCGCTGAGTCCCGTCTTGAGGTAGCGCATCAGGTTTTCGGTCGTGAAGCCCGTGCGGCAAAGCTCCAAGAGCGCCCGGACAAG
This sequence comes from Clostridia bacterium, assembly GCA_017544665.1. Classification (GTDB taxonomy): domain Bacteria; phylum Bacillota; class Clostridia; order Oscillospirales; family Acutalibacteraceae; genus UBA6857. Next base: position 9,582 of record JAFYDS010000092.1, read on the forward strand.
GATCACGAGCGGCTCGTTTTCGATCGGCGCACGCAGGTCCTCAAACACAGGCACACCGCACTTTTTGAGGCTGTATTTCATGTATTTCGCGTAGGGTTCCGGGTTGCGGAACACCACCGCGATATCGCGGCAGCGGTACCCTTTTTCGCGCAGCAGGCGGCGGATCTCCATCGCCGCGTTGTCGCATTCCTCACGGACGGACGGCGCCGTGCAGAACGTCAGGTCGTCGGTCGGTTCGTCAAACGATTGCAGCTTCGGTGCAAAGAGATTCGCTTCAAGATGGCGCAGCGCCGCGCTCTGGTAGATCTCATAGCCGCAGTTTTCCGCCGTGCGGGCAATCACGCCGCCGAAGGGCACGCCGGTTTTTCCGCACAGGCGGCGCAACTGGCGAGCGGTATGGTTCGTCAGCGCGAAGGGAGACGCCGCGCTGCGGTCATCGATATTGTCAGTGCAAAGGGTGATATATACGTCCTTCGCCTGCAGCAGCATCTGCTCGATCAGCTCGTATTCCTGATTGGTGAACGCCGAAAAGTCGTCGATCACGACGAGTTTATCCTTGAACAGCGGTGCGCCGCACAGCTTTTCCGCAACCGCCGTCAGCACGTCGCCGTCGTCAAAAAAGCGTTCTCCCACAAGCGCGTCGTAGGCGCGGCAAATCAGCGCCGTTTCGTGGAGTTTGTCCTTGAGATAGCCATCCGGCATCGTCTGCGCCGCGGCGTCAAGATCGTCCGGCGAAACGCGGTTTTTCTTGAACGACGCGATCTGGGCAAGCATTTTCCGGATGAAGCCGGCGTTGGTGCGGTGCCGCGCGAAGAAGTGCAGCTCGTCGCCGACGCCGTTCAGGGCGAGGGCGAGCATGGCGGCGTTGGCGCCGTCGCGCAGAATCGGCTGCTTCGGTCCGCCGCAGGTTTTGAACACCACGTCGGCAAGCCGCGAGAAGGAAAGGACCTCCACCTCGCACGCGTCCCGCGGGCCGAGCGTTTCAAGGACGCCCTTGTCGCTTTCAAAGGTAAACTGGCGCGGTACGAGCAGCACGCCCTGCCGGTGCTGTGTCCTGACCCAATCGCCGAGCAGCCGGTGGGCATAGTGGGTCTTGCCGGCGCCCTTGCGCCCGATGATCAGATACAGCATAGCGTCACCTCCGTCCCTTTCTGTTACGGTTATTATACATGAAAGCGAAAAAGATTGCAAGGAGAGAAAACGGACTTAGGAAATGAAGAAATCGTCACAAAAGGCATTCCGCATCCTCCGGTCCCTCAGTTTCCTAACCCTTCTTGCAATCTTGCAATCTTGCTATCTTGCTTCTTGCAATCTTGCTTCTTCTATGCTATAATAAATTGATTATGCTACTGAAAGGACGGGATCCCTTTGTCCGTACCGAAAGAGAACATCCGCAACTTTTCGATCAT
>JAFYDS010000093.1 GCA_017544665.1 Clostridia bacterium
GTTTTTGCTCTTGTTGATGGACAAGGGGTTTCCTTTTGTCAATAAGCACCTTTTGAATTAAATTTTTTCTTTTTTTTGTCCAGAAATTTATTCTCTCTAGCTTGAGGTCTTCTTCATTGAAGGACCGTTCCATTTCAACAGCTTTCTTTTGCAAGCGGGATGTGTCGCGCTTGGTGAGCTTGCAGTTTGCTTCACGCTCGGCCTGCTGCTTTATAAGGCGCTTGATCGTCCGCAGGTACGTAATTTCCTGAAATAATCGTTTTCATTGTATCAAATAAAACAGAGAACCTGACCGTATTGTTCAGGTTCTCTTTCTTTGATTATAAAAGTGTCTCTCGCCATTGCGCTTCGCGAAAGCCGACCAGTACAGCGTCGTCTGTAATCAGAAGCGGTCGCTTGACCAGCATTCCGTCCGAGGCGAGCAGCAACAGCTGTTCCTCTTCGCTCATCTGCGGCAGCCGCTCTTTGAGTTCCAGTGCGCGGTACTGCAGCCCGCTGGTATTGAAGAAGCGCTTGAGCGGAAGACCGCTTTTTTGTTGCCAGGCCTTCAGTTCATCATAAGTGGGTCGGTTGGATTTGATATCGCGCAGGGAAAAGGGGAGTGCGTTGTCTTCCAGAAACTTTTTAGCTTTTTGGCACGTCGTGCATTTCGTGTAGCAAATAAACTGCATAATCTACCTCCTCAGATAATGTAAGTGAATCAAAATGAGCCGCCAACCGGCGGCCCATTTCGTAGATCATTTAAGCTTATTTACCAAAGGAGAACAGGCTCTTGAAGAACGCAGCGATCGCCGCAAAGAGCTGGGCGAAGAAACCGCCGCCGCTGCTGGAGCTGGAGCCCGAGCTGCTGGAGCTGCTGGAAGAGCTCGCAGTGGTGATGAAGGAGCAACCGTCGATGAACGTAACGATCACGCGGACATACTTGTAAATCGTGCCGTTGTAGACGCAATAGAACGCGCCTTCATCGCCAAGGTACTTGGATTCTTTACCGTTGCGCAGCGTCACAATGTTGTAGTCTTCGGCGTCATTGTGGATGGTCAGGTTCTGACCGGAAGCGTAGTCAACTCTGATGAGCTTGCTGGTGTAGTTGGCGTCAGCAAGGATGATGTCACGATACACACCGAGCTTGATGGCGGCAACGGAACCTTCTTCAACGAGAGCGGAAGCTTCTTCCGTCTTGTTGAACAGCTGATTCGCAGTGCTGTCGGCGATCACTTTACCAAGGTTGGAAAGCATGGTTTCGCCGGTTTCTCTGAGCGTCAGCATGGCAATCTTCGCAAAGCTGACAGCGTTTTCGTCTTCAGAAACGATCTGGCTGTTGATGTACGGAGGAATGACTTCTTCGATTCTTGCAAGGGTCGCAAGGCCGGTCATGTATTCATAGCGATCGGTTGTGTTGAACAGCTTTTCGCCGATGCTCGAGCCGGTCTTATAAACGGTCTTGATAATCGCGGTCACGCTGTTGGCGTTCATCGCGAAATCAGCCGCGATCAACGTCGCCTCACCGGCAACATCCTTCGCAAGTTCTTCCAGAAGCTTGCTGCTGGCGTCTTCGAGGTTCATGGCGATGTTTTCTTTCAGGTCTTGCGCAGCTTGCTTAATTGGCTTGGTGTCATCGCTGGTGCAGTTGTCGATCAGATACTGCAGGAAGTCACCGTAGTAAATGCTGGCAGCCTGGCAGGAAAGGATGACGGCATACGCCTGCATGTACTTTTCATACTCTTCGTTTGCAAAGTTCATCACTTTGATTGTGGTGTTCAGTGCAGTAAGAGAAGAAGCCCAGGTGGAGTTCTCAGCAAGATCAAGCACGCCGGTGACGCTGTCAACTTTTTCAACAAGACCGGCGACTGTGGATGCGCCTTGCAGAACGGAGAGAATCTTTTCATAGGTCTCATTGTTCAGTTCGGCTTCGATGCGGTCGATCAAACCGATCAGGATGGTTTCCGCTGCGGCTTTCTTGTCGCTGCCGGTGATGCCGGGCACCCATTTGCTGGCATTGAAAGCAGTCATAAGACCAAGCGGGGTTTTGAAATAGTTGTTGTCGTTCTTCGTGTAGGTGTAGTGACGATAATCACCGTTCAGGATTTCGTTCATGATCTGGTCGTTGTTGCTGACTTTCGCAAAAGCGCCCATCGGGAGAACCGTCAGGATCATCAGCGCGGCAAGGATGATGGCGAAAAGTTTTTTCATGTGTTTTGACTCCTCCAAATTTAATTTGATCTGTTTTTTGATCTTTCAATATTATATTCATTAATTATTCAAAAAGCAATGCATTATAAATAATTTATTAAATTTTGTGAACTTTCAACAAAATCTACGCGCGGCTTTTCATGGATTGGTGACGAATGACGGCGATTAATCGATCATTGAAAGGAATTCCTCTTCCGAAAGGACGGTTATCCCGAGCTCGTTCGCTTTTTGCAGCTTGCTGCCGGCGTCTTCACCGGCAAGCACATAGGTTGTTTTCTTGGAAACGGAGGAGGCCGTTTTGCCGCCGCGCGCCTCGATCATTTCAGACGCTTCCTTGCGTGTAAACCGGGAAAGTGAGCCTGTCAGTACGAAGGTCTGACCGGCAAAGCGGTCGTCGATGACTTCGGCGGTTGATTTGAGATTGACACCGCTTTCACGGAAGCGTTCGATCAACTCACGTGAAGCGGGGAGCGCGAAGAAATCAACGACGCTCTTGGCCATGATCGCGCCGAAGCCGTCGATCTGAAGTATCTCTTCCTCGGTAGCGTCCATGATCGCATCTATCGTGCCGAATTCTGACGCGAGGAGCGCGCCCGCTTTCTGTCCGATGTGGCGGATCCCGAGCGCGAACAGCAGACGCGACAGGTCGTTTTGCTTGCTCTTTTCCGCTGCGGCAAGCAGGTTTTCCGCGCTCTTGTCACCCATGCGATCGATGGCGGCGATGTCCTCTTTGCGCAAATGGAAGAGATCATCCGCCGTGTGAACTAGTCCTTTATCCACAAAGACTTCAAGCACGGCTTCGCCCATGCCTTCGATGTCCATCGCGTCGCGTGAGCAGAAGTGGATCAGCGTACGCAGCAGCTGACTGGGACAGTCCGGGTTGACGCAGCGGATCGCGGCTTCGTCCGCTTCACGCACCACGGGCTCCCCGCAGGAGGGACAGACCGTCGGCATCTGATATGGGACGGCCCCTTCGCTGTGTCGGACGACAGAAACGACTTCCGGGATAATATCGCCGGCTTTGCGTATCATGACAGTGTCGCCGATACGGATGTCCTTTTCCGCAATGAAATCCTGATTGTGCAGCGTCGCGCGGCTGACGGTAGAACCCGCAAGCAGCGTTGGCTCAAACACGCCCGTCGGCGTCAGCACGCCGGTGCGCCCGACGTTGATCTCGATATCGAGCAGTGTTGTTTCTTTCTCTTCCGGCGGGTATTTATAGGCGATCGCCCACTTCGGGAACTTAGAGGTGGAGCCGAGAATGTCGCGCTGGGCGAAGTCGTCCACTTTGATGACGGCGCCGTCGATGTCGAACGGCAGGGTGCCGCGCATTTGGCCGATGCGTTCGATTTCATTCAGCGCCGCGTCGATGCTGCTGCAAGGCGTATAGAACGGCACAGTCGTAAAGCCGAGCGTGCGCAGAAAATCGAGCGACTGCTTGTGTCCGCGCAGGGTTTCTCCCCGGATCTGCTGGACGTTGAACACGAAGATGTCCAGATTGCGCGAACGCGTGATGCGGCTGTCTTTTTGCCGCAGGGAGCCCGCTGCGGCGTTGCGCGGATTCTTGAACGGCTTTTCGCCCTCGTTCTCCTGTTTCGCCGTCAGCGCGAGGAACACCTCTTTTGACATATAAACTTCGCCGCGGACCTCCAGGAAGGGGAGCGGTTTGCTGATGCGCATCGGGATCGAGCGCACCGTTTTCAGGTTCGCCGTAATGTCTTCGCCGACGCGTCCGTCGCCGCGGGTCGAGCCGCGTACAAAGACGCCGTTTTCATATTCAAGACTGACCGATAGACCGTCGATCTTCGGTTCAACGATATAAATCGGCGTAATGTCCGCGTCGCGTACACGCTTGTCGAACGCGCGGATATCTTCGCTCGAAAAGCCGTCCTGAAGACTTTCCATCACGACCGTGTGTTCGACCGGCGTGAACTGGGCGTCCGCTTTGCCGCCGACGTGTTTTGTCGGGGAATCGTGCGTCGCAAAGATCGGATATTGCTCTTCAAGCGCAATCAGTTCATGCAGCAGTCTGTCGTACTCGAAATCTTCTATTTCCGGCGCGTCGTTTTCATAGTAGCGTTTGTTATGGTATTCGATGGTCTCGCGCAGCTGGCGCATCCTCGTTTCGATTTGTTCCATGTTGTCCATAAGCGTCCCTCAACAGTCGTTTCGTTTGTTGTTCACACCTAATTATTTTATCATATTTTTCGGAAAAAAGCGAGGTTTTTCAGAAAAATATTTTTTGTTTCCGGCGTTCAAAATAATGAAAATTATTTGTGAATTTGCATAAAATTTCAGAAAAACTCTTCACTTTTCTGTTTTATTGTGCTATACTAAGCATGGAAGAAACCTCTCCCGGTGAGGGGTTGACATAGAAAGGAGTTGTCGTTTATGAAAATCACAGTCATCGGCAGAAAATGCACACCCAGAGATTCGTTCAAAGAACGGGCGGAAAAACGGCTTCGCAAAGTCGAAAAGTTCTTCCCGGACGAGGTCGAAGCAAAGGTTACGGCGATCGTCGAAAAAAGTGAACAAATCGTGGAGGTTACCATCTTCCATGACGGCATGATCTTCCGTTCGCAGGAACGGGCGGTCAATATGAACGACGCGCTGGATCGCTGTGTGGATTCTCTGGTGCGACAGATCCGTAAAAACAAAACCCGCGTGGAAAAGAAGCTGCGCTCCGGCGCCTTTGAAGAGTTCGAAGCAATCGACACACTCGAGAGCGAAGACAACTATGACGTGGTTCGTTCCAAGGAGATCGTTTTGAAGCCGCAAAGCGTCGAGGAAGCGATTCTTCAGATGAACCTTCTGGATCACCGCTTCTATATGTTCCGCAACAGCGCGGACGAAAAGATCTGCGTGGTCTATGCAAGAAAAGACGGCGGTTACGGCTTGCTTGTGCCGACAACGGATTGATTTTCCGAAAAGAATGTGATACAATATCTGCCGGTGGTTCGCCGCCGGCATTTTCTGTTTTAGAGGTATGATTATGCAGATTCGATTCGTCATTCCCTGTTTACTCGGGCTGGAAAAGCTGATCGCCGATGAATTAAAGGCGTTCGATGCGCAAGACGTCGTCAGCGAAAACGGCCGTGTGTTGTTTTCCGGCGACTTCAATCTCCTTGCCCGCGCCAATATCTGCTGCCGGTATGCCGAACGGATCCAGATCCTTGTCGGTACGTTTCCCGCCAGAAGCTTCGAAGAACTGTTCCAGGGGACGAAAACGCTGCCGTGGGAGGACTGGATCGGTAAAACCGACGCTTTCCCCGTGAAGGGCTACTCTCTGAATTCAACGCTGTTTTCCGTCAGCGACTGCCAGTCAATCATCAAAAAAGCTGTCGTGGAACGCTTGAAATCCAAATATGGTCTTGAGTGGTTCGACGAGACGGGTCCGGTGCATCAGATCCAGTTTTCGATCATGAAGGATCAGGTCAGTCTGCTGCTCGATACCTCCGGCTACGGTTTACACAAACGCGGCTACAGGCTTGAAGCCGGCGGCGCACCGATCAAGGAGACGCTGGCCGCTGCACTATGTAATCTGTCTCATTTGAGACCATATCACACATTATACGACCCTATGTGCGGGTCCGGAACGATCCTGATCGAGGGCGCCATGCTCGCGCATAATATCGCGCCCGGCGTCAACCGCAGCTTTTCCGCAGAGCGCTGGGATCAGGTCCCGGAGGCGGTCTGGGCGCAGGAACGCGAACGTGCCCGCGACCTTGTGTTGGCTGTAAGTGACTTCGCTGCGTTCGGCAGTGACATCGACGGCAGCGCGCTGGAAATCGCACAGGCGAACGCCGCACGTGCAGGCGTTGCGGATAAACTGCATTTCGCTCGGCGGGATCTGCGCGATTTTGCGCCGCAAACGGAAAAGGGGACGCTGATCTGTAATCCGCCCTACGGCGAGCGGTTGCTCGATCTGCAGGAGGCGGAAAAAATCTATAAGTTAATGGGTGAAAAGTTCTTGCAGCGGCGTGGTTGGTCCTATACCGTCATCAGCCCGTCGGATGACTTCGAGTATTTCTTCGGCAGAAAGGCCGATAAACGGCGCAAGCTTTATAACGGCATGATTAAATGTCAGGTTTATATGTATTTTAAGTAAAATCGATTGATTTATTTGCGATTGTCCGCTATAATAAATAAAATATGCACTGGCGAAGGAGGAGATTTATGCATCAGAAGAAGATTTCCGCCAGACTGTGGTTCAATATGATCCTGTTCGGTCTGGTCGGTCAGCTCGCGTGGAACGTGGAGAATATGTACTTCAACACGTTTCTGTACAACAGCATCTATTCCAACGGTGCTTCACAGGCCGCGATCGACGGCTCCATGCCTGTTATGACGGCGATCAGTATTATGGTTGCGCTTTCCGCGGCAACTGCGGTGATCACGACGTTTGTGATGGGTACGCTCAGCGACCGCCTCAACCGCAGAAAGCTGTTCATCTCGGTCGGTTACATCGTCTAGGGTATCGTGACCGCGCTGTTTGGTCTGATTTCCCGCGACCATATCGCGGCGCTGTTCCATCTGTCCGATGAAGTGAAGATCCTCACCGCGACAGTCTGGACAGTCATTTTGATGGATTGCCTGATGACCTTTATGGGCTCCACCAGCAACGATTCCGTTTTCAACGCCTGGGTCACGGACGTCACCGCGCCGGAGAACCGCCCGAAGGTGGAAACCGTTTTTGCGGCGCTGCCGATTGTGGCGATGGGCGCCGTTGTCGGCGTCGGCTCGCTCGCACAGTCCGGTGTGATCGGTTACGACGTATTTTTCCTCGGTCTCGGCGCTTTCGTCGTCGCCTGCGGAATCGTCGGTCTGTTTACGCTTGAAGAGCCGCAGCACCGGATCCCGTCGTCCACCGCGAATTATTGGAGCGATCTGTTCTACGGCTTCCGTCCGTCTGTGATCCGGACACATAAGCGCTTATATCTCGCGCTTTCGACGCTCGGCTTCTTCGCGATCGCCGTACAGGTGTTCTTCCCGTATTTATTGATCTATATCCAGTATATGGTCCTGCCCGGCGTGCCTGCGATGGACCTCTGGGATGTGACCTATTATATCTGCGCTGCGGTCAGCGTTGTTATCATGCTCGGCGGCATCATCCTGCTGCTGAAGCTAGGCGGTAAGAACAAGGTGTACGCGATGGTGCCCGCCAGCATCTGTTTTGTGGCTGGATTGGTCTCACTCTTCTTTGCGCATGATCTGCGCGCCGTTCTGCTTGGCGTCGCGCCGACGGTCGTTGGTTACGCTGTCCTGATGATCATGCTAAACGCCTCCGTCCGCGATTTCACGCCGGAGGATAAAGCGGGACAGTTCCAAGGCATCCGCATGATCTTCTATGTCCTGCTGCCGATGGTGATCGGTCCCGCGCTCGGCAACCTCGCCTCCGCCTCTTCGGCGGTGACTTATACAGACGAATACGGCGTCAGCCAGAACGCGCCGACCTCCGCCATGTTCCTTTGCGCCGCGGCTGTTGCGGTGCTGGTGTTCCTGCCGCTGGGCTTCCTGATCAAGAAAGGCTTTACACCGACGGCGGAAGAAAACGAAGCGTAAAACAATTTGAAAATATAAAGGAGTATCTGTTATGAAAACTTTATTGATCGGCGCAGGCGCAATCGGCGGAACCATTGCCGTCCTCACGAAACACGCGGGCTATGACGTCCGTCTGCTCTGCCACCGCACGGAAACAAAAGAGCTGATTGAAAAAGAGGGCTTTTTCCTGCACGGCGCAATGGGCGACGTCAAAGAGAACTTTACCTGCTACGACAGTTACGAAGCGCTCGGCGACGAGAAGTTCGATCTGATTCTGATCGCTACAAAGTACCAGGCAATGTATGACGCCGCGAAAAAGGCGCTGCCGTACCTGACGGACGACGGGCTTGTCGTCGGTCTGCAAAACGGTATTCTGACCGACGCGCTCGCTGAGATCGTCGGCAAAGAGCGCGCTGTCGGTGTGATGATCGGCTTCGGCGCGACGAGAAACGCCGCGAACGACGTTACGATGACGTCCCTCGGCGAATTCTATATCGGTATGCCCGGCGGCTATCATCCGGAAAAGCTTGACGCGCTGTGTGAGATGTTCCTGAAAGTGCTGCCGACCCAGATCTCCGACAACATCACCCGTCAGCAGTATTCCAAGCTGATTATCAACTCCTGTATCAACGCGTCCGCTGCAATCACCGGACAGGTGCTCGGCAAGATGGTCGACGACAAACGCGCCCGCACGCTGTATCTCGCGATCGCGCGCGAGGGTATGCGCGTGGCGAAGGGTATGGGGCTGGACGTTCCGAAATACGGCAAAGCGCTCAACTATAAGCTTTTGATGCTGATGGATAACGGCTATTATAATATGTGCTGCCGTTTGATCGTTCTGCTGGTCTCCAAGCTGAAGTATAAGGATGTCAAGCCGTCAACTCTTCAGTCGCTTGAAAAAGGCGAAAAGACTGAGATCGATATCTTCAACGGCTACTTTGTTGAAAAAGGCAAAGAAGTCGGCGTTCCGACCCCTGTCAATGAAAAGCTGGTCGAAATGATTCATGAGATCGAAGACGGCAAGCGTGAAATTACGCCGGATAACCTGGAAGAGTTCCGCGGTATGCTGTATTGATCGGTTGCCTTATCTGTTTTAATTGGGAGGAGATTTCCTTATGAGTAAACGCATCGCGGCGATCCTGATCGCGTTTTTGATGCAGCTGAACGCGCTGTTCGGTTTCGGCGGCGCCGCTACGCCCGCTGACCCTGCTGATTCCTATTATGACAGAGATTCCGTTGTTGACGTGATCGTGGAACTGGAACAGCCGGCACTGCTGGAGTCGGTCTCCAACAGCGCGGAACGCGACGCCCTTGTCGATTCCATCGAAAGCAATACGCAGTATCAGAGCATATTGCAGGCGCAGCGTTCTTTGCGGGAGCGCATTGAGCAGACGTTTTCCGACGCCGATTTTTCCGAAAGCTATAACTACAGCTTCGTGACAAACGGCATTTCGCTTGCGATTCCGTATCGCTTTGTGGACGCGCTCAAAAAGCTGCCCGGCGTCAAGGACGTGACGTTGAGCACATCGTTCGCCGCTCCGCGTGAAGCGGAAGAAACTGCGCTGGATGCCGTCTATCAGGACGCTGACGCGTTCACCGGCATTGAGCAGGCGCATGCTGCCGGCTATACCGGAAAGGGGACTGTTGTCGCGATTCTGGATACCGGTTTTGAACTCGGTCACGAGGCGTTTTCCGACGACGTGCCGTCTCCGACCTATACCAAAAAGGACATCGTGTTGAAATCCGCGTTCGGGTTTCTGAACACGATCGTGCCGCAGTACGGGGCGCATTATATCTCTTCCAAGATCCCGTATCGCTGGGATTACGCCGACGTCGATAAGGGTGTGCACAACCAGTATTCCGACCACGGTACGCATGTTGCTGGCATCGTCGGCGCAAAGAGCGCCAAGAAGACCGGTACGGCGCCCGACGCGCAGCTTTTGCTGATGAAGGTGTTCAAGACCAAAAAGGAGTCGACGGCGAAGGAGTATGTCCTCCTTGCCGCGCTTGACGACTGCGTCAAGCTGAAGGCTGACGTTGTGAATATGTCGCTTGGGTCCGCCTGCGGTCAGGAGCCGGAGGATATCTTTACTTCCGCTGTCGTTAAGCGCCTCAAGAAAGCCGGCGTCAACGTCGTTTCTTCTGCCGGCAATGAGGCTTCCATCTCGAAATTTGATAATATCGCCGGCAATCCGATGAACATTGACCTGTTCGATTCCGGATCGACGAATTCGCCCGGCACTTATGAGCCTTTCATGTCCGTTGCTTCCTCCGCGATCTCTGGTAGCTGGCTGCCTTCGACCGATGTGATCAGCGCGTTCGGTATCGGTTCCATCATACTCAGTTCGTTTTCCGCCTGGGGTCCGACGGAAGATCTGCGTTTAAAGCCTGAGATCACTGCGCCTGGTTCCAGTATTTATTCGACCATACCGGAAAGCGAATATGGCTACATGGGCGGCACGTCGATGGCGGCGCCGTATTATGCCGGTGTGGCCGCGCTGATGAAACAATATGTGAAAGAAAACGGGACGGACCCCGGCGGCAAGCAGACCAGCGAATTTGTCAACGCATTGATGATGAGTACGGCGACGATCTTCCGTGAACGCAGCGAGAGCGTGATCTGCTCGCCGCGCAGACAGGGCGCAGGCTTTATCAATGTCGGCGCCGCGTTGGAAACGCCTGCCTATCTGACGCAGACCAACGGTGTTTCCAGACCGAAGATCGAACTCGGCGAAGTGCGGGACGGCATTCTGCGCCTTTCGTTCCAGGTCCATAATCTGACCGA
>JAFYDS010000094.1 GCA_017544665.1 Clostridia bacterium
AGACGCGCTGGATCTTTGCTATACAAAGGCTGTGGAAGACGCGATCGCGGAATCCGGTCTTGACGTTGTCGGCACCAAAAGCGCCGATATCAAGGAAATCGGTGAAAACGGCGTGGAACTCGTCGTTGAGCTGTATGTCAAGCCGACTGTCGAAGTGCAGGCTTATAAGGAACTGAAGGCGACCAAGAAAAAGGTCGAAGCGACTGACGAAGAGATCGACGCGAAAATTGACGAACTCGTCAAACGCAACGCGCGCATCAGCGCCGTCGAAGACAGACCGGCACAGGACGGCGATATCGCCGTGATTGATTTCGAAGGCTTTGTGGACGGCGTCGCATTTGAAGGCGGCAAAGGCGAAAACTATGAGCTGAAGCTCGGCTCCGGCACCTTTATTCCCGGCTTTGAAGATCAGATCGTCGGTCATAACGCCGAGGATTCATTTGACGTCAACGTCACGTTTCCGCATGAATACGCCGAAGAGCTGGTGGATAAAGCCGCCGTCTTCAAGGTGACGCTGCATGAGATCAAGACAGAGGAGTTCCCCGAAGTGGACGATGAGTTTGCGCAGGACGCCGCTGACTGCGACACAGTCGCCGATCTGAGAAAGCAGGTCGCCGACGAGATCAAGAAGGAAAAGGAAGACGCGAACGATCACGAGATCCGCACGCAGCTGTTTGAAAAGCTTGTTGAAAACACTGTGGTCGATTTGCCGCCGGTGATGGTGGATTCCGAAGTGGAAAGCCAGATTCGCGACATGGATTACAGACTTTCTTCGCAGGGCATGAACTTCCAGACCTACCTGCAGTATATGGGTATGGATATCGAAACCTATAAAGAGCAGATGCGTCCCGAAGCGGAAAAGGCCGTGAAGCTGCGTCTCGCGTTAGAGACCGTCGCCGCGCTTGAGGGCATCGAGGTCACCGACGAAGAGATCGACGCCGAATACGCGAAGTATGCCGATCAATACAAGATGGAACTTGAACAGATCCAGAAGATTATCCCCGCAGACGGCCTGAAGAAGGACATGGCGGTTGAACGCGCCATTCAGATCATCCGCGACAGCGCGAAGATCACGACTGCAAGAAAGCCGCGTGCCCCGAAGGAAAAAGCGGAGGCTGCGCCGGCAACGGATACGTCCGCTGAATAAAGCGGCCGTCAGCATCCAAAACTGATTGAATGCATGAACCCTATACTTTGAAACAGGAGTTGATGAAATGGCAAGAGACGACGAAAATAACAGCAAAGAAAAACCGGTACGCTGTTCCTTTTGCAACAAAGCGCAAAATGAAGTCGCAACGCTGATCGCCGGTCCCGGCGTCTATATTTGCGATGAATGTGTGGAACTTTGCCAGTCCATCATCAGCGAAGAACCGAACGCGCGCAAGAGCAAAGAAGGCAAGCAGGACTTTGAGTCGCTGCCGCGCCCGCATGAAATCAAGGCGAGACTCGACGAATACGTCATCGGACAGGACGAAGCCAAAAAAGCGCTCAGCGTTGCGGTTTATAACCATTATAAGCGTATCTATTCCAAATCTAACAAAGACGTTGAAATCACAAAGAGCAATATCCTGATGCTCGGTCCGACCGGCGTCGGCAAGACGATGCTGGCGCAGACGCTCGCGCGGATCCTTGACGTGCCGTTCGCCATTGCGGACGCGACGACGCTGACGGAAGCCGGCTATGTCGGTGAAGACGTGGAGAATATCCTTCTGCGTCTGATCCAGGCGGCGGACTATGACGTTGAACGCGCGGAACGCGGTATCATTTATGTCGATGAGATCGACAAGATCTCGCGGAAGTCCGAAAGCACGTCGATCACCCGCGACGTCAGCGGTGAAGGCGTTCAGCAGGCGCTCTTGAAGATCCTCGAGGGTACGGTTTCCAACGTGCCTCCGCAGGGCGGCAGAAAACATCCGCAGCAGGAGTTCATCCAGATCGATACGACGAATATCCTGTTTATCTGCGGCGGTGCTTTTGACGGCATCGAGAAAATCGTCGAAAACCGTCTCGGCAACTCCGGACTCGGCTTCGGCGCGCAGATCCGCACAAAGCAGGACTTTGAAGCCAGCCGCGTGATGCAGAAGGTCGTCCATCACGATCTTGTGAAATACGGTCTGATCCCCGAACTGGTCGGTCGACTGCCGGTGATCACTGCGCTGAACGCCCTCGATCAGGACGCGCTCGTCAAGATCATGACCGAACCGAAGAACGCGCTGATGAAACAGTATCAGCAGATCTTCGCCATGGATCACGTCGATCTCGTGATTGAGGACGACGCGCTGGTTGAGATCGCCAAAAAGACGCTGGCCTACAATACCGGCGCGCGCGGTCTGCGCAGCGTGATCGAAAAGCTGCTCATGAAATATATGTACGACGTGCCGTCTGATTCGACGATCACGAAGGTCGTGATTACGAAAGATGTCGTGGACGGGAACGCCGAACCGTTGATTGAGCGGGCGCCCGGCGGCAAAAAGGAAACCGCCGATGAGAAGCCTTTCTTCGCCAAAAAGCAAAAGGCGTGATTTGCGTTTTGCTTGTAATTTTATTGTTGACAACAGCAATCCATTTGTGCTAAAATATCGAAGTATCAAAAATTTGGAGGTTAATCTGTTATGACTGTACTTCAGTATGTATTGTCCATCATCATCATTCTGCTTTCCATCGGCATTTCCATTCTCGTTCTGATGCAGGAAAGCAAGCAGCAGGGTCTGTCCGGCGCGATCTCCGGCGCCGCCGAAACGTTCTTTGGTAAGAATAAGGGCAGAACGATGGAAGCAAAGCTTGAGAAGTGGACCAAGATCGCCGGCGTTGCGTTTTTTGTGCTCGCGCTTGTTTCGTCTCTGCTTGTGCTCTTCGGTGCGTAAGTCTGCGTACCCCGATTTTGAACCGAGGTAACTGATTATGAAATATGGTGTTCTGTGGCGCAAGACCACAAAGAATATCGGCGATGATATGCAATCCTACGCGGCATCCTTATGGCTGCCGTCAGTGGACTATATGGTCGATATTGAAGATATGGAACACTTCACGGCGGAAAACGACGAACCCGTCGCGACCATTATGAGCGCATGGTACATGTGGCATAAATGGTACTGGCCGCCGTCGAAGAATGTTTACCCGCTGTGGATCGGCTTCCACTATAACGACATTCTGCGCGGCAGACCAAGAGGTATGCAGTCCAGATTCGAGTATGTGGAAAGCGGCCCGGGCTGGGAGTATTTGAAAAACTACGAGCCGATCGGCTGCCGCGACTATTACACCCAGGGCGTATTGGACGATCTCGGCATCAAAAACTATTATTCCGGCTGCGTCACACTGACACTGCCGCGCCGCGATATTCCGAAGGCTGACCATGAGTACGTCTGCCTTGTCGGCGTCAGCAAGGCCGTTGAAAAAGCGGTGCGTCAGCAACTGAAGGGGACCGGCATTGGAGTTAAGGTCCTGCCGCCGACGCGTCCGGAGCCGTCGACCAACCTGACATGGGAAGAGCGCCGCGACG
>JAFYDS010000095.1 GCA_017544665.1 Clostridia bacterium
CCGTGGTGCAAAAACAGGCCGTCGGCTGTTTTGGTGGTGCCGGTTACAGTAAAGACCGCGTCGTCTTTGACGATCGTACCCTTGTCGCCGACCTGGCCGCCGCTTTCGCCGTAAAACGGTGTGGCGGAAAGGATCAGTGTCGCTTCGTCGTCGCGGCCGACGCCTTCGGCGCGCTCGCCGTCCATCAGAATACCGACGATTACAGCGTCTGCCGTCAGCGTTTCATAGCCGACAAAGCTTGTCGCGGCAAGATCCTTCAGCGCGGCGCTGCCGCCCTTCCACGCTTCGGCGCCGGCGTCTTTGCGCGCGGCACGGGTGCGGATGCGGTTTTCTTCGACCAGCTTGCAGAACGCGTCTTCGTCCACAGTATAGCCCTTTTCCTGCAGCAGCTCTTTCGTCAGATCGATCGGGAAGCCGTAGGTGTCCTGCAATTTATAAGCGTCTTCGCCGGACAGCACAGAGCCGTCCAGATTGTCGAGCATGTTTTTCAAAAGGCTCAGACCGGTGTCGATCGTTTTGGCAAACGATTCCTCCTCCGCCTTGATAACTTTGACAATCAGATCGTGTTTTTCCTCTAGGTTCGGATAGGCGTTTTTGTTTTCCTGAATCACCGTTTCACACACTTCATACAAAAACGTGCGGTTGATGCCGAGGAGCTTGCCGTGGCGCGCCGCACGGTGCAGCAGCCGGCGCAAAACATAGCCGCGGCCCTCGTTGGACGGCATCACGCCGTCGCCGATCATAAAGGTGGTGGAGCGGATATGGTCGGTGATCACGCGCAGGGAGATGTCCTTCTTCGGGTCGTCGTGATAGTTGATCCCCGCGATGCGGATCACGTGCTTCATGATGTTCTGGACGGTATCGACCTCAAAGAGGTTATCGACGCCCTGCATGATGCAGGCGAGGCGCTCGAGGCCCATGCCCGTGTCGATGTTGCAGCTCTTGAGCCGCGCGTAGTTGCCGGCACCGTCACTGTCAAACTGGGTGAACACGAGGTTCCAGAACTCGGTGTAGCGGTCGCAGTCGCAGCCGGGGCCGCAGTCGGGCGAGCCGCAGCCGTATTTTTCGCCGCGGTCGAAGTAGATCTCCGAGCAGGGACCGCAGGGACCCGCGCCGTGCTCCCAGAAGTTGTCCTCTTTGCCGAGCCGGACAATGCGCTCCGGCGCGACGCCGACCTCCTTTGTCCAGATGTCGAACGCCTCGTCGTCGTCCTGGTAGATCGTGACCCAGAGCTTGTCGACCGGCATTTCCATCACTTTCGTGCAGAACTCCCACGCCCAGGGGCAGGCTTCGTGCTTAAAGTAGTCGCCGAACGAGAAGTTGCCGAGCATCTCAAAATAGGTACCGTGGCGCGCTGTGATGCCCACGCGCTCGATATCGGGCGTGCGGATGCATTTCTGGCAGGTCGTCACGCGCGTGCGCGGCGGCGTCAGTTCGCCCGTGAAATACTTCTTGAGCGGCGCCATGCCCGCGTTGATGAGCAGCAGGCTCTTGTCGTTCTGCGGGACCAGCGAAAAGCTCGGCAAACGCAGGTGTCCCTTACTTTCAAAGAACGCCAGATACTTTTCGCGGATCTCGTTGAGTCCCATCCATTCCATTGTTGTGTGTCTTCCTTTCCGGTAAAAAATAAACGATGCCCCTGCACGCCGGGGTGAGCGTCGGCCCACGGTACCACCCGGCTTGTGCAAAAAGCACCACTTTTCGTAACCGCCGATTCGCACAGCCGCACAAATCATTGGTTACCTTCCCGTTAACGCCGGGGATACGGCACGCCTTTCGGCGGCGGCTCAAAAGCGGCACGCAGCGTTTCCCGTTTACGCGCCCTTTCAGCCGGGAGGCGCGCTCTCTGAAAAGCAAAATCGCCGCGCTTCTTTCTCGAAGCCTTTGCAATATAGCATTGCTATTCTACCCCATTCCTTGCGGTTTGTCAAGACAGCAGTCAAAAGAAGATCCAAGATATCGATAGATAGAAAACGACATTTTGACAATTTTGTTCATATTTTGCCTCTGTTTTCATGAAAACGCAAACAATCTGTTAATTCTTTTCCATTTCCTTGCTTTTTATCCTGCCCTGTGTTAAAATACAGACAGTGAACGGAAGTTCATAATCTATATAACGGAGGACAATTTGTATGGATTTCATCAAGACCCTGATCGATCAGATTCTCGGCCTGATCAAGACCCTCGGCAGCGACAACAGCACGATCGGTAAAGTGATCGATGCCCTGAAAAACATTCTCGCGAGCGCCGGCAAGGAAGAAGCGTAAGCTGAAAAAGAAAAGAGAACGGTCGCTTCGGCGGCCGTTTTTCTTTGTTGAAACGCGC
Source organism: Clostridia bacterium (assembly GCA_017544665.1). GTDB lineage: Bacteria > Bacillota > Clostridia > Oscillospirales > Acutalibacteraceae > UBA6857. The sequence goes on from JAFYDS010000095.1 coordinate 2,326, forward strand.
GTTTGAGCTATCGCTCGCTTTTTCGGCGCGCTTCCCGCCGTGTTTGCGCCGCGGCGGATTCTCTCGTTTTTGTACAAATTATGACTTATTCCCGTTTTCGGACCGAAAAATCCGGCAAAAGCGCTCTTTCTTTGTGCAACTTGTTCTGATATACGAAAATCCAAAACCGTGTTTTGTGCACTTTTTCTTTGGAAAAGTATTGATTTTTTGTAAATAATGTGTTAATATATCTGCGTGAGATGAGATCTCGAAACACTCACAAAATTATTAAAGGAGGATATCCCCAATGAAAGACACTCTCGACAAAGTGGTAAAGATCGCAACTGCTCTTACGAAGCTCATCGTGAAGATCCTCGACATCTTCAACGCGAAACCGGATACCGGCATCAGCTTTGGTCAAGAAGAGATCGAGGAAATCGGCGGTTATCTTGGCGACATCGCTGGCGAACTCGAATAAGAGACGATCTAAAGCAAAAAGAAAGACCGGTTCGCCGGTCTTTTCTTTTTCTCTAAAAATTTATTCTTTTTTTCAAAAACACTTGTTTTTTCTTGCAAAGTATGCTAAACTGTGTTATGCAGGATAAATCTATGAAGGAGGAAACGCAATGGATACGATTCTCAAGATCTTTTATGAAGGTATTAAAATTCTTTCGAAGGTATTCGAAATCTGGGATTTCAAAGTCGGCAACAGCGACTATGATTATAACAGAGACTTCCCGGAACTGAAAGAAAATTTCGAAATCATCATCGGCGCTTTCCAGTAAGCAGTTCCAACAATCGGGCCGGCAGCAGCCGGCTCATTTATTTTGCGCTCATAAATTTGAACAAATTCTGAACTTTTTTCCCCGGAACCCTTGCTTTTTTTAAGAGAGTATGGTAGAATACCGCTTGAGACTTCAGCGTCTTAATCTGCAAAGGAGGATATTGTAATGGATCTTAACAAGCTTATGCCCGTTTTTGAAAAGTTCGTCAGCTTTCTTCTTAACCTGCTGAAGAACCTCGGCGTGCTCACCGACAGCACCCTCATCGAGCAGTACCTGAACGACGGCAAAGAAGTTGCCGGCGCCGTGAACGATGCTGTGAACAACTAATCAACAGTCAAAAAAACAGAGCCGCAGCTGCGGTTCTGTTTTTTTATCCAAAAAGATTTGAACAACTTTTGAATAAAATGAAGAAAAGTACTTGCATTTTCGATTTTCTTGTGATAAAATACAGTCATGGACATCCGGTCCAAATCTAAAAAGGAGGAACGATTCATGGATTACGATAAGATCATGGAGATCTTCGACGCTGCGCTTAGCTTCCTGACCAAGCTGCTCATCGGTGTCGGCGCTCTGGATGCTGACAAAGAGCCCCCCTACAAGCCGTATCTTGACGATGCGAAGGGCCTTGTTGACGCGATCAAGACCGCAATGGACAAATAAGATTTTTTGTGCACAAAAAGTCGGGCAACCGACTTTTTCTTTTTTTTGTTAATTTTGTCTTGCGCCTTGACAAAAAATTCACAAAAACACAAAACCTTTTTTCCCCTTTACCCTTGCGTTTTTCTTCATCATGTGTTAATATATATCCATGAGAAAACCATTTTCTCGAATATTCTTTACGGAGGAAGAAAACCAATGAAAGACATGCTCGATAAACTTCAGACGATTTTTGGCGCGACCATGAAGCTGATGTACAAAGTGTTCGCGATCTTCGGCGTGACCGATGACGGCGATGACACCGGCGTGAAACTCGGCGATGCGTTCAAAGAGTTTGCTGACGAGATCGGCACTGTTGCGTAACCAACAAAAAGAAGCCGGGTGACCGGCTTTTTTTTGACAAAGCATTTTACCAAAATGAAAGGGGAAAAACCATGAAAGACGCGATCAACGCTTTTTTCAACGTTCTGCTTACCATCCTGAACTCCGTGGATGAAGACGGCGCTTCGTACCGCATCCTGTCGCTGTTCCAGCGCAGAATCAACGGCGCGCTCGACCTGTTCGGCCTGGAGTAAAACCAAAAGAGCAAACCGCTTCGGCTTGATCCGAAGCGGTTTCTTTTTATTGCAGGCTGAGCGCTGTCTGCCACAGGAACGTCGTCAGCGTCTGTGCCGCGAGGGCGTTGGAATCGCGGTTCGGGTGTCCGTCGGTCGTGCTGCCCAGCCGCTCCATCTCGAACGACAGCGAGGTGCACGTCACCAGCGGATCGCCGGTCTCCGCCTGGTATTCCGCCGCGGCCTGCGTGATGTAGGGGTACAGGGAGTTATTCATGTCGCCCAGCACGCAGATGATCGGAACGCCCGGGTTGCACATACGCACCTGCACCAGCAGATTGCGGTACGCCGTCACAAAGGCGGCGCGGCGTTCGGCGGTATAGCAGTAGGACGCGTCGTTGGTTCCGAGGTTGATGACGATCATGGTCGGTCTCAAAGAAGTGAACGTCCACTCGTCGCTGACCTCTGCGGGCAGAATCAAGTTCGTCAGCGTCTTGTTGTAGCGTTTGGAAAGAACATAGTCCGGCCGGATCACGCCGTTGTCGGTATATGCGCTGAGCACCCCGTAACCGGAATAGGCGACGGCGTAGCTCTCTGCGCCGAGCGCTTCGCCGGTCAGATAGGCATAGGTGCCCATATAGTTTTCCGTCCGCGTCGAGAACTGCCCGTAGGCGCTCGTCGCGTCCAGTCCGTACCCGGCGGTGATCGAATCGCCGATGAACTCCAGCAGCATATCCGGCTGCGGCGTCGGCGTCACGTCGGCGGCGGCATAGACGCGGATTCCGGTCAGCCCAACGCAGGAATACATCGATTCCGTCAGCTTGATGAGCTTAACGACCGCCTCCCCTTCTATATCGGAAAGGTCGATCTCGATCGTTTCTTCGGCGCTGTCGAGGATCCGCTCATCGGCGAGCGTACCGTTGACAAAAACGGCGACGCGCGGGCGGTGGTTGCGGACCACAGCGTAGGACTGCGCCACAGTCAGCGTCAGCTGTGCCCAGTCGGCGACGCAGGAGAACTCCGCGCCGCAGCCCGACAGCGAGAACCAGCGGACGTTATCGTAATAGAGCGTTCGTCCCACAGGGCGCACCACCGCATCTGTCGGCAGATAGTCGCGCGTCTGCTTTTCGACATAGGTCGTGCGCGGCACGGTGGTCTGCGCCGGCTGCACGGGATGCGAAACGTCGGGCAGCATATTGAGACGGTAGGTCACCGCGAACACGGCGAACACCACAACGGCAAGTACCATCACGCACAAAGCGATTGTTTTCAGGCGCTGTTTCACGCGCTGCCCTCCTTTCCCGGCTGCGGCACGGGCCGCATCAAAGTTCGTATTATCATACCACATTTTTTTCCATCGGTCAACTAAAATCGGTTGACGCGCCCGCTTTCTTATAGTATAATTGAGCAAAATACTGAAAAAAGCAGGTGATTGCATGTTTTCAAAGGATATGTACGCCCTCGGCGCGCAGCCGTCGGTGATCCGCGAAATCTTTGAATACGGCAGACAGAGAAAGGCCGAAATCGGCAAAGACAACGTCTTCGACTTCTCGCTCGGCAACCCGAGCGTCCCCGCCCCGCCGGTCGTCAACGAAACGATCAAGCGTCTGTGCGACACGATGGAGCCGACGATGCTCCACGGCTACACCTCTGCCGTCGGCGACCAGGGCGTCCGCCAGGCGATCGCGGACTATCTCAACCGCACCCACGGCACCGCCTTTTCCGCGAACGAGTTCTATATGACCGCGGGCGCCGCCGCTTCTCTTTCGATCACCTTCAAGGCGCTGGCAGAGCCGGGCGACAAGATCGTGCTCCTCGCGCCGTTTTTTCCGGAATACAGCGTATTCGCCAAGAGCGCGGGCGCAGCGCCTGTCGTCGTGAAGTGCCGCGAGAGCGACCTGCAGATCGACTTTGACGCGCTCGACGCCGCGTTCGACGAAAACGTCAAGGCGATCGTCGTCAACTCGCCGAACAATCCCTCCGGCGTGGTGCTCAGCGAAGAGACGATCATCGCGCTCTGCGCGTTCCTCGAACAAAAGCAGGCACAGTTCGGACACCCGATCTTCCTCATTTCGGACGAGCCCTACCGCGAGCTGGTCTACGGCGACGTGACCGTGCCGTTCCTCACGAAGTATTACGGCAACACGATCGTCTGCTATTCGTTCAGCAAATCGCTCTCCCTCCCCGGCGACCGGATCGGCTACATCCTCGTGCCGCGCAAGGCGGACCCCACGGGCGAGATCTACAAAGCGGTCTGCGGCGCGGGGCGCGCGCTGGGCTATGTCTGCGCACCGAGCCTGTTCCAGTTCCTCGTTCCCGCCTGCCTCGGCCAGACGTCGGATATCGCGGTCTATAAAAAGAATCGCGACCTGCTCGTTGACGCGTTCACAAAAGACGGCTTTTCCGTCGCGAAGCCGGACGGCGCGTTCTACCTCTTCCTGCGCTCGCCGGAACCGGACGCCGCCGCATTCTGCGAAAAAGCGAAACAATATGAGCTGCTCCTCGTCCCGAGCGACTCCTTCGGGTTCCCCGGCTACGTCCGCATCGCCTACTGCGTTGCGACCGACATGATCGAGCGTTCCCTCCCCGCCTTCCGCTTTTTGGCGGAAAGCTACGGACTGTGTTGAAAAAAGCTGCCCTTTCGGGCAGTTTTTTTCAGCAGTTAGCCGTTAGCGGTTAGCAGTTAGCAACGTGCAAAAAGTTTGCAATATGAATAAAGGCATCCCGCGTTCGTTTTTCCACACATATCGAACGCGGGTGATCCGGTAGAACTACAGTGCATGTTCTTCGCTTACTAACGGCTAACAGCTAACTGCTAACTGCTGACTGATAAAAAACGCACCCGACGGGTGCGTTTTTTATCAGTCTTCCTCCGGCTCCGGCTTGGGCAGCACTTCCACGCGCACCTTGCCGATCCGGCGGTCCTCGACGTTGAGGACGGTCAGCTTGAGGTTTTCGAATTCCACGACGCTCATATCGCCGTTCTTCGGAAGATAGCCCAGCCGGCTGATGATGAAGCCGCCGAGCGTCTCATAGTCCCCTTCCGGGATCACGTCATCGACCAGCTCGTTCACTTCCTCGATCGCCGTGGTGCCGTCGATCGTGAACAGGTTGTCGTCCACTTCGACGATCTCCTCGTCCTCGTTGTCGTATTCGTCCTGGATGTTGCCGACGATCGCTTCGAGGAGGTCCTCCATCGTCACGATGCCTGCCGTGCCGCCGTATTCGTCAACGACGACCGCCATCTGAATGCGCTTTTCGCACATTTCGTTGAACAGCTCGCCGCAGTTTTTCGAGAACGGCACGTAGTACGCCTTGCGCATCACGTCCTTCGGTCCCATATCCTTCGGGAGAGAGGACGAGATATATTTGAGCAGGTCCTTGATATACACGATGCCGATGATGTTGTCGGGGTCCTCATGGAAGACCGGGATCCGCGACACGCCGCCGTCGATCGACGCCTTGACGACGTCCTTGAGGGAATCGGTGTCCTCCACCGCGATCATGTCGGTCCGGTGGGTCATGATATCGGAAACGTCCATCTCGTCGAAGTCGAAGATGTTGTCGATCATTTCCTTCTGGAGATCTTCGATGACGCCCTTCTCCTGGCCGACATCGACCATCATGCGGATCTCTTCCTCCGTCACGACTTCTTCATTGGCGTTGGGGTCGAGCCCGAACAGCCGCACGACAAGGTTCGTCGAGCCGGAAAGCACCTTCACGAACGGGCTCATCATCTTCTTGAACACGAGCAGGAAGCCCGCGACGCCGTAGGCGATCTTTTCGCTCTTCTGCATCGCGATCCGCTTCGGGGCGAGTTCGCCGAGAACCAGCGAAAAGTAGGAGATGACGATCGTGATCAGCACCACGGATACGCCCTTGATCACATTCTCGGGGATCCCCGTATTCAGCTTCTGGAATGCGCCGCTGAGCATCTCGGCGAAGTTCGTCGCCGCGGACGCGGACGTCAGGAAGCCGGCAAGCGTGACGCCGATTTGGATCGTCGATAGAAAGTTCGACGGGTTATCGGTCAGCTTCTTGACCTTTTTGGCTTTTTTGTTGCCCTCTTCCGCGAGCTTGTCAACGACGTTGTCGTTGAGCGAAATGATCGCGATCTCGCTCATGGCGAAGAAGGCGTTGACGATGATCAGGATAAACAGTAAAACAATTTTGAAGACTAAACTTCCGGGGTCATCCATAACGGATTGTAGCTCCTTTCGTATGACGATGGATATAGTTTTGATCATACCGCTGTATTATACCAAATAATCACGCAAAGGTCAATCGACAAAGGAAAGAAATCGGGCAAAATCTATGGATTTTTCCGCAAAATTGTGATAAAATGTACAAAACAGCAAAAGGAGGAGCAAACCCATGCCCTATATCAAAGCGAAAGCATCGACCCCTGTTACCCCCGCAGAGGAAGCCGAACTCAAGGCGCAGTTCGGCAAAGCGATCACACTGCTTGGCAAAGGCGAAGCGTGGCTGATGGTCGAGATCGAAGACAACTGCCGTCTGTGGTTTCGCGGAGACAACAGCGAACCGATGGCGATGGTGGAGGTCTCTTTGCTCGGCAAGGCGAGCGAGGACCAGTACGACAAGATGACGAAGGCGGTCTGCGAGATCGTTTCCGACACGCTCGGCATCGGCGGCGAAGAGATCTACGTCAAGTATGAAGAGTGCGATCACTGGGGTTATAATTCGTTCAACTTCTGAGTGCACAGTGCACAGTGCGCAGTGCACAGTGACGCGCCGAACGCTGCGGTAAAATACGCATTGCCCCCGCGAAAAGCAGTAAAACACCCGCCCTCACGGGGCGGGTGTTTTATTTGCGCTGCGGCTTTTCTTCGCGGGTGATCCGTTCAGGCTATTCTTACCCTTTCTCGCGTCACTAGACACTAGCCACTAACCACTGACCACTAAAAAAGAAGCCCCGCGGGGCTTCTTTTTTACTCAAGCGAGATTATTCGTTGATCGCAGTGACA
>JAFYDS010000013.1 GCA_017544665.1 Clostridia bacterium
AAGAAGCTCTGCCGCTTCATGGGTAAGCTGATGTTCGCGCTCGCCGCGTGCTGGCTGGTCGCGGCGTCCAGCGAAGTGTTCCACACGAAAGCCCTCCTTTGGGCGGGAATCGTGTTATTTCTCGTTGTGATCGTCGCCGGACTGATCTACGCAAACACGGGACACCGGTTTGAAAAAGAGCTGTAAAATATAGGAGAGAATATGATACAACGACGCAAAACAAAACAAGTCAAGGTCGGCAATCTCGTCATCGGCTCCGGCGCGCCCGTCACGGTGCAGTCGATGCTGAACGTCGAGGCGCACGATATCGCCGGCAACGTCGCGCAGGCGAAAGCGCTGGAAGCGGCGGGCTGCCAGATTATTCGCGCCGCCGTGCCCGATCTTGCCGCCGTGCCGACAATCGCCGCGCTCAAGGAAGCGCTGGCTGTGCCGGTCGTCGCGGACATTCATTTTGATTATAAGATCGCGCTCGCCTGCGTTGACGCGGGCGTCGATAAGGTCCGCATCAATCCGGGCAACATCGGCAAAGACGAAAACGTCAAAGCCGTCGCTGACAAGTGTCGGCTGGCGGGCGTGCCGATCCGCATCGGGGTCAACTCCGGCTCCGTCGAAAAAGAGATTCTGGCAAAATACGGCGCGCCGACGCCCGAGGCGATGGCGGAAAGCGCAATGTATCACGTCCGTCTTTTGGAAAAGTACGACTTCGACGATATCGTCATTTCGATCAAATCGTCGAACGTGACGAACATGATCGAAGCCTACAAGCTCGTCGCCGAACGGTGCGACTATCCGCTGCACCTCGGCGTCACGGAGTCCGGCACGCAGCGGATGGGCCTCGTCAAATCCGCCGTTGGGATCGGCGCCCTGCTCACACAGGGCATCGGCGACACGATCCGCGTGTCCCTGACCGCCGATCCGGTCAAAGAGGTGGAGGCAGGCTATGACATCCTCGCTTCCATCGGGCTGCTGCCCGACCGGCCGACGCTCGTTTCGTGTCCGACCTGCGGGCGCACGAAGATCGATCTGATCGCGCTCGCGAACGAGGTGGAACAGCGGCTGCGCACTGTGCGCAAGCCGATCACCGTCGCGGTGATGGGCTGTGTGGTCAACGGTCCCGGCGAAGCAAAAGAAGCCGATATCGGTGTTGCGGGCGGCGACGGCTGCGGTCTGCTGTTCAAAAAAGGAGAGATCCTCCGCAAGGTGGAGGAAGCGCAGCTGCTCGACGCGCTGATGGAAGAGATCGCGCAGCTGTGAGAACGAAGAAAGGGTATTACATAACATGAGTTGTGATTTTTTAACGCTGTTCGGGCACCTGACGGACGAAACGATCCAGACGCGGCTGCCCGCCGGCACGCTGGTGGAACGGCTGCAGATGCCGCAGGAAAGCCGCAACATGCGGCTTTGGCTGTCGTTCCCGTGTCTTGTAAGGGGCGCGGACGTGGAGGCTGTTGCGGATGCTTTACGGGACGCGCTGGAGCTGTCTTCCGTCGAAATCGACGTCAAGATGCCGCCCGAGTGCTTCAGCGAAGCCTACTTCGGGACGCTTGTCAGCGAAGTCAACCGGACGATCGCCGCGACCAACGGCTTTTTCAAGGATGCGACCTGCACACTGCACGGCAACGATCTCAACATTGTGCTGCAGTACGGCGGCGCGGAGATTTTGCAAAGCTGCGCGTGCGACCGCGAGATGGAACGCATCATCCTTCAGCGATTCTCCCGCCCGGTCATGATACACTTTGAAGGCAAAGATCCGGAGGTGACCGACGAGAACGTCGTCAACATCCTGCGCGAGGCGGAGGATAACAACTACCGTGCGAAGGGGATCGACCCGCGCGACGTGCGGCAGGGTCCGAAAGAAAAAGAGCACAAGGTCGTCGAGGGCATCCCGCTCTATCTCGATACGGCAAAGCCGATCTTCGGCCCCAGGATCACCAAAGATCCGAAACCGCTTGAGAAGGTGACGCCCGAAGACGGCTCGTGCGTCGTCTGGGGCACGATCTTCCGCTTCGATTCGCGCGAGACGCGCGACAAGCGCTCCATCATCATCACGTTCAACATCAGCGACAACACCTATGCCTATTCCTGCAAGGTGTTTGAACGCAAAGAAAACTGCGAACAGCTGCTGAAAAAGCTGAAAGACGGCGTCACGGTGCTGATTCGCGGCGACCTCACCTTTGACAAATTCTCCGGCGAAAACGTGATTTCGCCGCGCGCTATCTCGCTGGTAGAGAAAATTCCGCCGGTGGACGACGCCGAAGAGAAGCGCGTGGAACTCCATCTGCATACGACAATGTCGATGATGGATGGTATGACAGCCCCCAGCGCGCTGGTCAAGCGCGCCATCGCGTGGGGCCACAAGGCGATCGCCATCACCGACCACGGCGTGGTGCAGGCTTTCCCCGAGGCGTTCGGCGCCGCGGGCGGTAAGATCAAGGTCATTCTCGGCATAGAAAACTATTTCATCGACGATACAGACGAGCCGTTTGAGATCTGGAAAAAAGACAAAAAGGCCCGCTATTACCATATGATTCTGCTGGCCCGCAACAACACGGGACTCAAGAATCTCTATCAGCTGATCTCCAAATCCAATCTGCAGTACTTCCATCGCCGGCCGATCATTCCCAAAAGCGAGCTTGTGAAGCACCGCGAGGGTCTGATCATCGGCTCAGCGTGCGAAGCGGGCGAAGTCTATCGCGCCGTTGCGCAGGAAAAGAGCGACGAGGAGATCCTGAAAATCGCCTCGTTCTACGACTATCTGGAGATCCAGCCCTGCGGCAACAACGCCTATATGATCCGCTCCAACGATTTCCCGAACGTGAACAGTGTGGAAGATATCCAGCGGATGAACAAAAAGGTGATCCATACGGCCGACGCGCTGGGCAAAAAGGTGGTTGCCACCTGCGACGTCCATTTCATCGATCCCGAAGACGCAATCTACCGCGCCATTCTGATGGCGGGGCAGGGCTTCCCCGACGCCGACCAGCAGGCGCCGCTGTACTTCCGCAACACGAAGGACATGCTGGCGGAGTTTGCCTATCTGGGCGAAGAGACGGCCAAAGAGGTCGTGATCACGAATCCGAATCTGATTGCGGATATGATCGAAGACATCCGCCCGATCCCGAGCGGCAGCTTTACGCCGAGCATCGAAGGTGCCGACGACGAACTGCGCGAGCTTTGCTGGACGCGCACAAAGGAACTGTACGGCGATCCGGTGCCGGACTACGTTGCGCAGCGTCTGACCCGTGAGCTGGATTCCATCATCCGCCACGGCTTCGGCGTTCTCTATATGATCGCGCAAAAGCTGGTCAAGAACTCTGTGGATCACGGCTATCTGGTCGGTTCGCGCGGCTCTGTCGGCTCGTCCTATGTGGCCACCGCCGCGGGCATTTCCGAAGTCAACCCGCTGGCGCCGCACTACCGCTGCCCCAACTGCCGCCACACGGAATTCTTCCTGAACGGCGAGGTCGGCTCCGGCTACGATCTGCCGCCCAAGGCGTGCCCCGACTGCGGCGCCATGATGGAGCGCGACGGCCACGATATCCCGTTCGAGACCTTCCTCGGCTTCAAGGGCGACAAGAGCCCCGATATCGATCTCAATTTTTCCGGCGAATACCAGAACAGTGCCCATCGCTATACCGAAGAGTTGTTCGGCATTACCCACGTGTTTAAGGCCGGTACTATCGCTACCGTGGCCGACAAGACAGCTTTTGGCTTTGTCAAAAAATACCTTGAAGAGCACGGGCGCACCGTGTCGCGCGCTGAAGAGGATCGACTGACCATCGGCTGCACCGGTATCAAGCGCACCACAGGTCAGCATCCGGGCGGCATGGTCGTCGTGCCGAACTGCTTTGAAGCCGAAGATTTTTCGCCGCTGCAGCATCCGTCAGACGACGTGAACAAAGGCTTGATCACGACGCATTTCGACTTTAAGAATGCCTTGCACGACACGATCCTGAAACTCGATGAGCTGGGTCATGATGTGCCGACGTTGTATAAACATTTGGAAGACTTAACAGCAACTTCCGTCATGGACGTTGATATGTGCGACCCGAAGATCTATGAGCTGATGGAATCGCCGGCGCCGCTGGGCGTCACAGCGGAGGACATCGACTGTCCGACCGGCACACTGTCGATTCCGGAAATGGGAACGCCGTTCGTCATCCAGATGCTGCTTGACGCAAAACCAAAGAACTTCTCCGATCTGCTGCAGATCTCCGGTCTGTCGCACGGCACCGGCGTGTGGCTCGACAACGCGCAGGAGCTGATCAAATCGGGCGTTTGCGACATTTCCAACGTCATCGGTACCCGCGACAGCATCATGGTCTATCTGATGCACAAGGGGCTCGAGCCGAGTATGGCGTTCAAGATCATGGAGATCGTCCGTAAGGGCAAGGCGACCAAGCTGCTCACCGAAGAACACAAGCAGGCGATGAAAGAGCACGGCGTGGAGCAGTGGTATATCGATTCCTGCATGAAGATCCAGTACATGTTCCCCAAGGCGCACGCCGCCGCCTATGTCAGCGCGGCGCTGCGTTTGGGCTGGTATAAGATCTACTATCCGCTGGAATACTACGCCGCCTATATGACCGTCCGCGGTGACGATATCGACGCGGCCGCGGTGCTCGAGGGCCGGGCGGCGGTCAAGCGCCTGATGGAAGAGATCAAGCAAAAGGGCAAGGAAGCGCCGCCAAAGGAGCAGAACATGTATCCCGGCCTGCAGGTCGTCAACGAGATGATGGCCCGCGGCATCGAGTTTTTGCCGGTGGATATTTATAAGTCCGAAGCGACGACCTACAAGATCGAGGACGGCAAGATCCGCATGCCGTTTTCGGCGCTGTCCGGCGTGGGCGGAAGCGCCGCTATCGCGCTGGCGGACGCCCGGAAGAGCGGCGAGACCTTTGTCTCCGTGGACGATTACGCGGCGAAAGCCGGCGCGTCTTCTGCGGTGATCGACGCGCTGCGGCTGGTCGGTGCGCTGCGCGATCTGCCCGAGACCAGACAGATCAGCCTGTTTGATTTTTGAGGTTAGACGTAAGATGTTGGACGACGGGAGGAAGACGGATGCAGACGCTTTTGCCGGATGAACACCTCGAACAGCTTGATGAAGCCCTGCATCTGATCGTTTCGCCGGCCTATACGTTTACGACCGATTCTCTGCTGCTCGCGCGGTTCGCGGCGATCCGCAGCCGTGAGACCGCCTGCGACCTCGGGACGGGCTGCGGCGTGATACCGCTGCTGTGGTGCGCCGAAAAGACCGGCGAAATCACCGCCGTAGATGTGCAGGAAGCCGCCTGCGCGCAGCTTGAAAGAAGCCTTTCGTTCAACGGACTCAAAGACCGCGTGACGATCGTCTGTGCCGATTTGCGGCAAAAGCACCCGCTGCTGCCCGCCGGCGCGTTCGACCTTGTGACGATGAACCCGCCCTATTACGCGGCGGGAACGGGCAAACAAAGCCGCGACAACAGCGACCGGCTGGCAAAGCACGAAACGGCCTGTACGCTCGAAGACGCCGTCGCAGCGGCGGCGCGGCTGCTGAAAAACGGCGGGCGGTTCTGCCTGTGTCAGAAGCCGGAACGGCTGACGGACGTGCTGTGTACGCTGCGCGCGCACCGACTGGAACCGAAACGCATCCGCTTCGCGGCGCAGTCCGCGCAGAAGGCGCCGTTCCTTGTGCTGGTCGAAGCCAGACACGGCGGCAACCCCGGCGTCAGGGTCGAAGACCTGCTGACCCTGCAATAATTCCAAATTCCACATTCCAAATGACGGGAGAAACTGCCTATGCCCGGAACGCTTTACATTGTCGGCACGCCGATCGGCAACCTCGGCGACCTGTCGCCCCGCGCGGTGGAGACGCTCGCGCAATGCGATTTCATCGCCGCCGAGGATACGCGCGTGACGCTCAAGCTGCTCAATCATTTTGCAATTAAAAAGCCCATGACGAGCTATTTTGAACACAACCGCCGTGAAAAGGGCGAACAGATCCTCGCCCGGCTGCAGGGCGGCGAAAGCTGCGCGCTGGTGACAGACGCGGGGATGCCCGCGATCTCTGACCCGGGGGAGGATCTCGTAAAACTCTGTCACGACGGCGGCGTTCCCGTTGCCGTTGTGCCGGGACCGACGGCGTTTGCCTCCGCGCTCGCCCTTTCCGGGATGCCGTCGGGACGGTTCACGTTCGAAGGCTTTCTGAGCATGAACAAACAAAGCCGCCGCGCCCATCTCCAATCGCTCGAAAACGAGCCGCGCACGATGCTCTTTTACGAAGCGCCCCATAAGCTCAAGGCGACGCTCGCCGACCTGCGGGAGACCTTCGGCGGCGAACGGGAGATCGCGCTTGTGCGGGAACTGACGAAGATCCACGAAGAGGTGCTGCGCCTGACGCTCGACGAAGCCTGCGCCTATTACGAAACGACCCAGCCGAAAGGGGAGTTCGTGCTGATCGTCAAAGGCAAACCACAAAGCGACGGTGAAACGTGGACGCTGCCGCAGGCACAGGCGCTCGCAAAACAGTACGTCGAAGAGGGAACGCCTCCCTCCGCCGCAGCGAAACAGGCGGCGCAGGAAAGCGGCTTCAAAAAAGCCGATATCTATAAAGCATTGCTGACGGAGGATGAAACAGATGGATAACGTGATTGCCTGGTTCCGTGACTACTGGCCGTACGCGCTTTTGCTCGTCGCGGTGGCGGTCGGCGCGTCGTTTATATTCCGCAAGGCGGGGCGCGCCTATAAAGCTCACCAGAAGACCTTCCGCGAAGAGGAAGCGCAGATGCGCCGGCTCGTGGAACTGAAGAAGACCTACTATCCACTGACGAAAGAAGCAATCGCCGCGGCGCCCGACGACGAGCTGCTCGAGGGCACAGCGCTGTCTTTACAGATTCCGCTGCAAAAAAGCGACGATCCGGAACGTGCGTTTTTGTTTCTGCCGGAAGCGCAGCAGCTGATCTATGTGCTGGACGTGTTCGTCTCCGATAAAACGGCGACCGTCTTTTTCAAAGAGAGCAGCGCACTGCTTTCGTCGCGGCTGCTGCCGGCACTCGATCTGATCGGGCTGCACGACGCGGACGAGACGCTGTCGCATCTTGTAACGATGTTCGACGAAAACGACGAGACCACCTCGCTCGACTGGAATGCGGTCGCCGACGCGGATACCAAATTCTCCGCCATGGATCTTTTAACTAAGATTAAACTGCTGGGTGCAAAATATATTCGTGAACATCCCGAGCAATTCGCCGCAAACGATTGACAGCGGCAAAAAAGTATTGTATAATTAATTGTTACGAAATCTGTAAGGAGAAAGGGGGCGTTCCCGTTGCACAAGAAAATCATCGCGGTCGTGCTTGTTCTGACACTGGCAATCTGCTTTGCCGCCTGCACCGGCGGGCAGAAGGATCCGACATTGCCGTCGTTCACCTTCGACCCGAGCGCATCGACGACCGATCCCAACGCGACAAACGATCCGACCGCCAGCGGCGTGTCTGACAGCAGTGTTCCGGTCTCTGCGGGGACGGAGAACGAGAGTACGGTGATATTGACCACACAGCAGGGGCAGACGATGCAGACGGTTGCGACAACGGCGTTCCGACCCGAACCCGTCACAACCACAACGCCGAGCACGACTGACCCGAATCCGTCGCTGACCGTGCCGACGATGACTGCACCGACGGTCTATACGTCGCAGAATCCGGGCGGCGTGACCTACGTCACCGTGAGCCCGACGCTGCCGACCTACACGACGGGTTATACGACCCGCAACCCCTATCTGACGACGCAGCCGACGCAGAACCCGTATCTGACCACGACGCAGCCGACAACGCGGCCGATCACGATCACCACGACGACACCGACGACGCAGACCACAACGGCTGCCCCGACCTCGGCGGCGACCCGCCGCGCAAAGACGGTCGTCATCAACGACATCGCGACGACGGCGGACAAGAAGCTGGTTGTTACGATCGACTCCAACGGCTGGGACGGCTCGTTCCAGAACAACAGCGCGACCATCGGCATCAAGGTGGACGGCGAAGCCAAGAGCGCACCGTGCTCGGTCCGCAGCGGCTCCAAGAATGCGGACGGCTATCAGTATATCACGATCGACCTGAGCCAGCTTTCCGTACCCGAAGGCTCCAACGTGCAGTTTACCGTGCCCTCCGCGTTCCTGCAAACGACCAGCGGCGCGCAGTACAACAACGCGTTCTCCGGCGCCTATACAATGATGTAAAAAAACCGCCTTCGGGCGGTTTTTTAGTGTGCAGTGTGGAGTGTGCAGAGTGCAGTTTATGTTTGAAATTTGAAATATTATAGTTTTCCATTCCCCATTCTCCATTCACTCAACGTATACCTTACCTTATCCTCGCGCACACTAACACCGAGGTGAGCGCGATGAACGAAACCAAACGGCGGGCAAAACGCCTTTGCCGGACATGGCGGCTGCGCCGGACGGCGCCGCTGCTGTTTTTCTTTTTTGCCATGCTTGCTTTTGGCGGCGGCACGGTGCTGCTGCTGCGCGTTGACCGGTTGCGGTCGGCTGTCTGCGCGGTTATCGTCTGGGGCGCATTCGGCGCGTTCCGCTTTGAAACGCAGGCACTGGCCCTGACGCGTGCAACGGGGGCGGCGTTTTCTTTTCGCGAGAGGGGACGGGCGCTGCTGCGTCTGCCGCTGCTTGCGGCGGTGCGGTGCGGGCTGCTTGTTTTGACGCTGCTGCCTGCGGCGGGACTCGCCGGGATCTGTTCTGCCTGGCAAAGCGCCGCCTATCCGCCGCAGGCACTCCTGCATCTGGCGGTGTGCTGCGCGCTGATGACGCTTGTATCGCTCGCATTCTTTTTACGCTGGAACATGCTCTTGCGGGCGGCGCCTGCGCTGCTGCTTTGCGGCGCTTCGTTTCAAAACAGTCTGCGTCTTTCCGCGCGGCTCGTCGCCGGAAAACGTCGCCGCCTTCGCGCGCTGCAGCTCAGCCTGCTCGGGTGGCGGCTCCTCAGCGCTTTGCTGCTGCCGCTGCCGTTTACAGCGTTGTACCGCTGCCAGTGCGAAACATTGCTGCTGCTTAACGACGCTTGACCTTCCGCGCGATTTGCGCTATAATAGAACCAGCTTATCGGAAAGGAAGAACAGTATGTTTCAAGATCTTTTTATTCCGCGTTTCGAATGGCTGATCGGCGGTTCGCGCATCGGCGGCAGCTATAACGTCTATTACGGTTCGCAGACCGAGCACCCTGAGCAGGCGGCCTGGGGACAGCGGATCTTCAACTACGCGATCTATATCGAAAAACCCGACGACACCGAATATCTCCGCGCGGCGGTCTGGTCCGGTCTGCGGACGCTGAAGGACTGCCCGGAAGAGGATGTCACCCGCGAAGTGTTTGACTGCGAAGAAGGCAGTTTGCCGCAGATTGAAGCGTGGCTGACCGCGCGGCGCGACGCGTTTTTCGCCGCGGTATGATCGGCGTAAACGGCAAAACGCCGACGATCGGACTGATTGCGCTCGACCTCGACGGCACATTGATGATGCCCGACCATATCTCGGTCAGCGCAGCGAACAAAGCCGCGCTCCGGGCGGCGCACGAAAGCGGCGCGAAGATCGCCGTGGCGACCGGTCGGACGCTGTCGATTTTAGGCAACGTCTGCGAGCAGGTACCGCAGATCGATTACATTTTGTATTCCAACGGCGCCGGCGTGTTCGACCGCAAAAACAACGCCGTTTTGTTCGAACAGGCGCTGCCGCAAAGCACCGGCCTGCAGCTGCTGGAATACTTCGATACGCTGCCCGCGTTTCTGGAAGTCTATGCGGGCGGCAAAAGCTACGCGCAGCAGGACAAGGAGCCGTTCTTCCCGGCGGACGCGTTCCCGAAGGTGTTCGTCGAAGCCGCAAGACAGGGCATGATCATCTGCGACGATCTGAAAGAAACGCTGTGGGAAACGGCGATCGAAAAGTTCACCGTCTATATCACGGACCGCAAGATCTACCGGCAGGCATGGGACGAACTCTCCGCCCGCGCTGACCTCTCAGTGACAACGTCGTTCCCGATCAGCATCGACGTGACGTTCGCCGGCGCCGACAAGGGCACGGCGCTGCAAAAGCTGTGCGCACGGCTCGGTATTCTCCCCGAACACTGTATGGCGTTCGGCGACGCGGCAAACGATTTGCCGATGCTGACGTTCGCCCGTTACGGCTTCGCGATGGAAAACGCGAGCGAAGTGTGCAAAGCCGGCGCGCCGTACCAAACAAAAAGCAACGCCGAAGACGGCGTTGCGCTGGCGATTCAGCAGGTGATGCGCCTGCAGATCTAACGGGGTATCATATGGATAAAGAAGCATTTCTCCGCTACGCGGCGGAAACCTACGGCGCCGCGCCGGAATACCCCTGGATCGATCTGCCGGACGCCTTTGTGCTGCGGCATGCGGCAAACCAGAAGTGGTTCGCGGTCGGGTTGACTGTGCGCCGCGACAGACTGGGACTACCCGGCGACGGGACAGTCGATGTCGTCAACGTCAAGTGTGACCCGATGATGAGCGGGTCCTACCTCTCACAGCCGGGGATCCTCCCGGCGTACCACATGAACAAGCTGCACTGGCTGAGCGTCCTGCTCAACGGTACCGCGGCGGACGACGACGTCCGGGCGCTGCTCGATACGAGTTTCGCGCTGACCTATTCGAAGAAAAAGGGAAAACCAAATCCTTAAAACAGCGCCAGAAGCGCATCGACGTCCGCACCTGTTGTCGCCCAGTCGGTCGCGATACGGACGACGGTGCGGCTGTCTCCGTCCGGCTCCCAGAAGCTGACGCGCAGCTTCTCTTTGAGCGACGCGAGTTTGTCGTTCTCGAGCGAGACGAAAATCTGGTTTGTCGGCGCGACGACCGGCTGAAGATAGCCTTTTTCCTGCAGACAGCTGCGGATCCGGTTCGCCTGCTGTACGGCGGAACGTCCGACGGACAGATAGAGCCTGTCTTCCATCAGCCGGTCGAACTGGACGCCGGCGAGAAAACCCTTGGCAAGCAGCGCTCCGTGCTGTTTCACCACGGTGAACAGTTGCGGCGTTTTGGTCGGGTCCGGCACCACAAAGGCTTCGCCGCAAAAGGCGCCGCACTTGGTCCCGCCGAAATAGAACGCGTCGCAAAGCGCTGCAAGGTCGGCAGGGGAGACGTCGTTTTCGTCGGCTGCGAGCGCATAGGCGAGCCTTGCGCCGTCCACATAAAGCCGCAGCTTGTATTGATCACAGACACGGCGCAGCGCTTGCAGGTCACTGAGACTGTACAGTGTGCCGTATTCCGTCGGCTGCGACAGATAGATCATGCCCGGAAAGACCATGTGATCGTGGTTTTCGTCGTTATAGAAGTTTTCGCAGTACTGCGAGACTGCGGCGGCGGTCAGCTTGCCGTTTTCGTGCGGGAGCGTCAGCACCTTGTGTCCGGTGTGTTCGATCGCGCCGGCTTCGTGCAGCGCGACGTGTCCCGTGTCGGCGGCAATGACGCCCTCAAACGAGCGCAGCAATACGGCGGTCGCGAGCAGATTGGTTTGCGTGCCGCCCGTGAGAAAATGGATCTCGGCATTCGGCGCGTCGCACAGATCACGGATGCGGGCGCGGGCGCGCTCGCTGCAAACGTCGGCGCCGTAGGGCAGATACTGCCTGCCCGCTGTCTGCGCAATCGCTTCCAGCAGCGCGGGGTGCGCCGAACGGGTATAGTCGGACGAAAAATCAAGCATCGTGGTGCATCCTTTCTGTTGTATCATCAGCTTTATTATACGAAGCCTTCGCCGTTGTGTCAAGGCAAAGACGAAAATGGAGGTTCGCTATGGAAACGCTCAAAAAACTCTTTTCCAACCTCGTCTTTACATCCGCGCTCTTTCTTGTCGCGGGCGGTCTGCTGCTGTTCGCGCCGCAGGAGACCTTGCAGATCTATATCCGCCTGATCGGCGTGCTGTGCCTTGCGGGCGCGGCGGTCGGCCTTTTGGTGGAGCTGTTGTTCAAGAAGGGGGCGCGCTCGACCCTTGTCGTGGTCTTTGCGTGTATCGCCGCCGTGTTCGGGCTGCTCTTTCTGCTCGCGCCCGGGTTTGTAACGGCGGTATTGCCGTTCCTGTTCGGCGTGGTGCTGATCGTGATTTCAGCGTTTGAACTCCTCTCGGCGCTGCAGATGCCGTTCGGCAAGCTGCTCACGATCCTGCTCTCCGCGGGCGGACTGGCACTCGGCATATTGATCGTGTCGAACCCGAACGGGCTGTCGTCGCTGATGACGCGGCTGATCGGCGTCGCGCTGATCTATGAGGCGGTGGTCGGTTTTGTGACCGCCGCGCTGGTCAAGACGGGACGGAACCGGTAAAGCCGTAAAGCAACCCTTTTTTCTTCTTTTCCCTCTTGCAAAACAGGAAAAGATATGATATAGTAATATGGTAAGTATTCACCAAACTATCAATAATCGGAGGTCACTTATGTCATTCACAACAGATTACGGGGTATTCCTCGGCAACATCGTCTACAAGGGCTTCAACCACTTCACCACCGAGGCGATGCCGACGCAGGAAAAAACGCTGCAAAAGATCATGAAGAAAAACGCGGACTGCGAACTCGGCAAGAAGTATCATTTCGAAGATATCCATTCCCTGCGCGAGTATCAGGACAAAGTGCCCATTTCCACGTTTGAAGACTATCTGCCCATGATCGGCCGCATGCTCGACGGCGACAACGGCAAGATCATCACCTCGCAGAAGATCCACCGCTACTGCTCCTCCTCCGGCTCCGTCGGCATCCCCAAGCTGCAGCCGAAGACCGCCCGCGATCTGTGGAACATGCAGTGCATGGGCTTTGCTGCCACGCCGGCCTGCGCCAACAAATACCTCAAGGAAAAATGCGGTCTGAAAAAGCTCCCGACCGCCATGGGTCCGCTTGTTCTGTCGCTCAACGGCGTCAAGATGAAGAACGGCTATATGGCGAACGGCGCCGCGCAGATCCCGTTCTATTACATCAAGCCCCTCTTGAAGCACATCACCACTACGCCGATGGACATCCTCTTCCCCGAAGACGAAGAGCATACCGACACCGCCTATTTCCAGCTGCGCTTTGCGCTGGTGAATACCGACGTGACCTATTTGGGCTCGCTGGTCATCACGCTTCTGACCAACATGTTCGAGTATCTCGAAGAAAACTGGCAGATGGTCTGCGACGATATCGAAAAGGGCACTATCGACCCGCGCGTCCGCGCCACCGATAACCTGCGCAAGCGCTACGGCCATATGAAGCCCAATCCGGTCCGCGCCGCCGAGCTGCGCAAGATCTTCGAGGGCGGCTTCGACGGTCCCGTGCCCGTCGGCAGACAGATCTGGCCGAAGCTCGTCTGGGGTTACGGCATGATCGGCTCCACGCTGGCCGTCTACGTCGAAAAGCTGCGCCGCTATGTGGGCGACATCCCCCTGCACAACATGGGCTACGCCGCCTCCGAAGGCTACATGGCCATGCCGGTGGAACTGAACGCCAACGACTCCGTGCTGCTGCCGCGCTCACTGGTCTATGAATTCCTGCCGGAGGACGCGCCCGAAGGCACCCGTCCGCTGCTGCTGAACGAAGTGGAGGTCGGCAAGAACTACGAGATCATCATCACGAACTTCTCCGGTCTCTACCGCTACCGCATCATGGACATCGTGAAGATCACGGGCAAGCACAATAATACCCCGAAGATCGAGTTCCTCTATCGTTCCAACATGGGCCTGAACCTCGCGAACGAAAAGACCACGACCCAGATGCTCGACTGGGTGGCCGAAAAGATGCAGGAAAAATACGGCGTCACCTTCCGCG
>JAFYDS010000096.1 GCA_017544665.1 Clostridia bacterium
GCGTCGCAATAGAAGAACTCCTTCCATTGATCCGCCAGCATGCCGCCTGCAGCACCGATTGCAGCTTTAATCAGTCCCATAATAAGACTCCTTTCGTATTTTCGTGAGAAAAGATTCTCCCGCAGTATTATAGCATAGAACCGCGCTTTTGTACATTCTTTTTTTTGAAAAAAAGTGATTTTTTTGTAAAACAATGCCGAACACGCGCCGAAAAAATGAACTTCGTCATTGCAAGACGCCCGCGTTTGTGGTATATTGATTGCAGAACACGGAAAGGAGCAGGAAGCGTATGAAGCAAACCGAACGGTCCGCGCGCGAACTGCGGCGCAGAGAGGCGTCGTTGCAAAAGCCGCGCGGCAGATTCTATCTCCCCTACCTCATCTTTATCATCAGCCTCGTTTATATCACCGACGAGATCGCCTCGCAGATCGGGACGCTGATGAAGACCGAGATCGCCAACGATATGCTCGCCCACTTCGGGCAGTCGTCGGTCGGCGTACTCGACATTCTCTCGATGATCTCCGTCCCCTTCCTCGCGCTCGGGATCCTCTATAAGCCGCTGTCGGACCGCTTCGGGCGCAAGCCGTTTCTGGTCATCAACACGTTCGGCATGGCGCTCGGACTTCTGATCATCTATCTGTCGAACCATATCGCGGTCTATGTCGTCGGCGCGTGCGTGATCCAGTTCTTCGTTCCGCACGATATGCAGGCGGTCTATATCATGGAGGCTGCCCCGCCGAAGCACCGCGCCAAGCTCTACTCCGTCGTGAAATGCGTCGCGATGCTCGGCGTGATGGTAATCCCGCTGCTGCGGCGGCTGCTGATGACGGAGACGGCGCAGTGGCGGCGCGTCTATCTGATCCCCGCCGTCGTCGGACTTGTCACAAGTTTTGCGGCGCTGCTCTTTGCGAAGGAGACCGACGCCTTCACCCATGCGCGGATCAACTATCTCAAGGGCAACACCGCCGAAAACGGTACCGACAAATCGGGCGGTCTGATTCCGGCGCTGCAGTTTGTCTGGAAGCACAAGCAGCTGCGGTGGCTGTATATCGCGCTCGCCTGCTCCGAGACCGGCTTCCTTCTGACGATCGACTACGAGGTGATCCTCACCTACGGCTACGCGGAGCACTTTTTGAAAATCGGTACGTTTCAGGATCTCGCCGCCGCGGTCGAAAGCGTCGGCGTCCACGAGGTCACGACGGCGCTGTTCCTCTTCCCGGTCGGCTGCGCCCTCGGGCAGCTGATCCCGGGCTTTATTGCGGACTACAAGAGCCGCAAGGCGGCGGCGCTCTCCTCGTCGCTTGCTGCTGTGGCGCTCTTCCTCGGCTTCCTCTTCGGCGCGAAGGCGGGCGTCGCGCCGCATCTCGCGGGCTTCCTTTGCGGCGCGTGTATCGGCTCGTTCTGGTCGAACATCGATGTGATGACGATGATGACCGGGGAATCCGCGCCGACGGCGCTGCGCTCGTCGATCCTCTCGGCGGCGAATCTCGCCACGGGGCTCGGCATCGGGCTCGCCTACGGCGTCACGCTGCCGCTGTTGACGACGCTCGGCAACGCCGCCGCGGGCACCATCATTTTATGCGTCGCGCTGCCCGGACTTGCCGCTGCGTTCACGATCCTCGCGCTGAAGACGCACGACACGCGCGGCGTCGATCTCAGCGCGATCAAGGGCGACGAGTGGGACGAAGCGTAAAACTGTACGAGAAAAGAGCCGCTGCTGCGGCTCTTTTTCATTTAGAATGTGGAGTGTGGAATTTGGAATTGCTCAGCCTGCCGCCAGCTTGATCAGCGCCTTGACGACGGTCTCCATCTCCTGTACGCTGGCGTATTCAAACCGGCCGTGGAAATTGTAGCCGCCGGTGCAGAGGTTCGGGCACGGGATCCCGCGGTAGGTCAGCATCGCGCCGTCCGTTCCGCCGCGGATCGGTACGACCGCCGGCGTGACGCCGAGCGAACGAAACACATCCTCTGCGTTCGTCACAAGATGCATATGGTCGCGCAAAAGCAGCGCCATATTGTAATACTGGTCGCGGACGGTCAGCTTGACCGTGTCCTCGCCGAGGAACGCGCGGTATTTTTCGTTCACGGCGTCCGCGATCGTTTGCATCGTCTGTTTGCGCTTTGCAAACAGGGCGCTGTCGTGGTCGCGGATGATATAGTGGAGCGTCGCCTGCTCCACATCGCCCTCCATCCGATCGAGATGGTAGTAGCCCTCATAGCCCTCGGTGTACTCCGGGCGTTCGGCGGCGGGCAGCTTTTCGTGGTATTCCATCGCGACGTTCAGCGCGTTCAGCATCGCGTCTTTGGCGTAGCCCGGGTGAACGCTGCGTCCGCGGACCGTGACCGTCGCCGCTGCGGCGTTGAAGCATTCGTATTCGATCTCGCCGAGCTTGCCGCCGTCGACGGTGTAGGCCTCTTTCGCGCCGAAGCGGTCTGTGTCGAAGTGGTCCGTTCCTCTGCCGACCTCCTCGTCGGGCGTGAACGCGACGCAGATCGTGCGGTGGGGCTGTTCGGGGTGCGCGACATAATAAGCGAGCAGCGACATGATCTCGGCGACGCCGGCTTTGTCGTCCGCGCCGAGCAGCGTCGTCCCGTCGGTGACGATCAGGTCCTCGCCGACGTGCCGGTTAAGGTCGGGGAACTGCGCGGGCGTCAACAGGATCGCGGTCTGCGCGCCGCTCCCCTGCCGCAGGACGATATCACCGCCGCGGTAATTCTCTTCGATGCGCGGCTGAACGTTTTCTCCGCTCGCCGACGGCGACGTGTCCATGTGCGCAATAAAGCCCAGCGCGGGACCCGTCCCCGGCAGGGCGGCATAGACGCAGCAGTGCGCGGTATCGTACGACGCGTTCAGCCCCAGCTCCTGCAGCTCGCAGTACAGCATCCGTGCAAGGTCGTGCTGTTTTACGTTGGAGGGCTGCGTGTCCGAATCCTCGCAAGACTGCGTGTCGATTTTCACATAGCGAAGGAACCGCTCGACGAGCGCCTTGTTTTCGATCATGGCAAAGACTCCCCTTTTTCAGGATGCAACCAGTGTAGCATATTTTCGCGCCGGAATCAAGCCGTCCGTTTTCTTTTTGTTTTTTTCAAAAAACGCTTGACAAGCACGGGCGGGATGTGTATAATACTGTTTGTTCATTGCGGATTTGTGTAAGGGTAGCACAGCAGACTCTGACTCTGTATGTCTGGGTTCGAATCCTAGATCCGCAGCCATCAAAAAAACCTCTTTTGTCTACCACGGCAAAAGAGGTTTTCTTTCGTTAAAGGATTGAAAATCACAGGTTTTTGTGATATAATATTTAAAGAGAAATCGACAAATCGGGATTTATAGGGATGTTCATTTCTCATATAAACAGGCACTAAGGTGCGAGGAGGTAAATAACATGGATATGAAGCAAGCGATGAAGGAACGGCACATGGTGCGCAAATATACTGATCAGCCAA
>JAFYDS010000097.1 GCA_017544665.1 Clostridia bacterium
CAGGTCCGGTTCCAGCCCAGTACTGTGGAAGCTGTCGCTGCGGTACGGGAGCATCTCGCCGACGCAAAGCAGCACGGCGTCGCCGTTGGAAAGTTCAAACAACTGCCGCACTAAGCCGAGCCCTTTCGTCTTCGTCCCGACGAGAGAGGCTTTGCCGAAGTCGCGCAGGTCGCACGTGAACAGTTCCGCCGCCGCCTGCGTCCCGGACGACACGAGTACGGCGATCGGGAGATTCACCGCGGCGGCGTCCGTCATATAGGAATCAATCACACCGCCGTTCTGGTCGATGAGACGCATGGCGGGCGCATCGCTCAGCGGCACAAACACGTCGAGCGTCTGCATCGCGTACTGCACATTTTCGCTGTTGTTTTTCCGCAGGTCGATCACCAGCGCGCGGACGCCGGACTGCAAAAAGGCGTCGACCGCCGTTTTGACCTGCGCCGGGGTCGTCGCGTAAAACGCGGTCAGTTTCAGATAGCCGACGTCTTCATAGTGGTCGCTGATCACGGACGCGGCTTCAAAGCCCATCGGCATCGTCAGACTGTGTTCCACACCGCCGCGGCGAACCGTCAGCGTCAGGCTCGACAGCTTGTCGCTCTTCAGCTTTTGCGCCATTTCGTCGTAGTTGGACGCGTTCATCGGGATCGAGTCGATCGCGACGATCACGTCGCCTGTCTTAACGCCTGCCTGCGCCGCGGGAGACGCGTCCATCACGTCTTCGACGAGCATTTGTCCGCGGGACGTCTTGCTGTATTCGATGCCGACCCCGCGCATTTCGCCGATCGCCTCATTCTGATAGACCTTGAGCTCCTGCGCCGTGAGGTAGCGCGAATAGCCGTCCGGCAATCCGGAGACGTAACCCTGCGCGATCGCGCGGCGCATAGCCGCGTTGTCGCTGCTCGAATAATAATGGGCGCGCAACACGTCGTCGAGCTCGTCCAGTATCTCATAGCGCGCCGCCTGTTCCGGCAGGCCCGCCAGCATCTCGTTATAGGTGCGCTTCACGACGGATCGCGTCACCACCGCCGTCAGCACGATGCTGATACAAAGCAGCGCGATCACGGGACCGAGCGCAATGCGTTTGTTCATAACGGATCTCTCCCCCATTCAAACACAAAAAGAGGGACAGCGAACCATCCCTCCGGTCGTCTTGTTACGGCTTCGTCACAAAGTTCATCGGGTTTTGCTTGACGCCGTTGTATCGTACTTCGAAATGCAGATGCGGGCCGGTCGAATTGCCGGTGGAACCGACGTTCGCGATCTGCTGGCCCTGCACCACGTATTGGCCCTGCGTCACGGTTAGGTTGGAACAGTGCCCGTAGATCGTCACGAACCCGTCGCAATGGTCGAGGACGACATAGCGGCCGTAGCCCGTCGTCCCCCAGACCGCCGCGGCGACATAACCGCTGCGCGAGGCAAAGATCGGCTGGCCGTAGATGCCGCTGCCGGCGATATCCGTACCGCCGTGGAAGGCGTTGCCGCCGATCCGCCAATCGCGGTAGCCGAACGGGCTGGAAATGTAGCAGGGATAATTCGCGAGCGGCCACGCCCAGATTTCCGTCTGGATATAGCCTTCCGGGATCGTCGTCGGCTCGGTGGTCGTAGTCAGATCGCTCGGGTCGCCGTTCGCGATGGAGATCGTCTCGCCGCTCGGACCCACCGTGGTCGGCGGCGCCGACGTCGCGGTCAGGGCGCGGATCAGTTCATCAATCTCGCGGTCCGCGTTTTCACGGTCCTGCTCCAGCTTTTTCACATAGTTCTGGTAAGCGGCGGAATCCTTGTCGAGCTGTTTGATATAGTTTTCCGACTTCTGATAATCCGCTTCCAGTTCGTCGATCGTGTCCTGATAGTCCTTCTGTTTGGCTGTCAGTTCCGCCTTTTTTTCGACGGTCAGCGCCTTGGTCTCGGTCACTTGCGCCTGCTTTTCCTCGAGCTCGCTCTGCTTCTTTTCCAGGCTTTGCCGGGCAATGCGCAGCTGTTCGACTTCCTCTTTGAAATCGTTGATGACCTTTTTCTCGTTCTCGCTGATGCGGCGCATCATCTCGAGCCGCGTCAGAAAACTGGCGAGAGAATCGGCGCCCATCAGGATCTTCAGCGTCGTTTCGCTGCCGGTGATGTAATTCGACCGCAGCTTGCCGCTGAGCGATTCCTTGCTGTCTTCGATCTTCTGCTTCGTCTCACGGATCTGCCGTGTGGCAAGCTTCACTTCGTCCTCAAGGACGTTGATCTCGTTGGAGAGCTGTTTGAGCTGATTGTCGTAGCCGACGATCTCGTTATCGAGCGTCTTGATCTGTGTATTGAGTGTGTCCGCCTTTTTCTGGACGGCGTCGATCTGTTCCTGTACCGTCTGCAGATACGCCTCCTGCGATTCTCTCTTGTTGGCGTATTCCGCAAGTTTTTGCTTGTTGGCCTCAATCTCGCCGTCGAGGCGATCCACCTCCTGCTCCAGCTCCGCCATCGTTGCGGCGTGCGCCGGCGCCACCCGCAGCACAACCGCCAGAAGCGGCATCAGCAGCAGGATGCAAAGCAGAACAGACAAGCATCGTTTCATGTAAGGACCTTCTTCGTTCTCAATTACAGGTAGTTTGCGGGATTGACTTTCACGCCGTCTTTGCGAATCTCAAAGTGGAGGTGCGGACCGGTGGAGTTACCGGTGGATCCGACGCTCGCGATCTGCTGTCCCTTGGAGACCGTCTGACCGGTAGAGACCGACAGACTGGAGCAGTGACCGTACAGGCTTGCGTAGCCGTCGCCGTGATCGATGATGACATAATTGCCGTAGCCGGTATTGCCGTATGACGCCGCAATGACCGTACCGCCGCGGGAAGCATAGACCGGTTTGCCGTAAATATCGCCGCCGGTGATATCAATACCGCCGTGGAAACTCCAGCCGGAGATGGAGGCGCTGCGGTTGCCGTAGCCGGAGGAGACATAGGAGGAACCGCCGACCGGGTAGCCCCAGGAACCGCCGCCCGAAGACGTCGTGGTGCTCGGCTGGGTCGTCGCCGTGTTGCCGCCCTGCTGTTGCTGCTGCGCGCGCAGTCTCGCTTCTTCTTCGGCTTTCTTGCGCGCGGCTTCCTCCGCCGCCTTGCGGATGATCTCGTCGATCTCTCTGTCGGCAGCGGCACGTTCATTCTGCAGCTTCGTGATATAGTTCTTATAAACAGCGCTGTCCTGATCGAGCTTTGCGATATAGTTGTTGATCGTGCGATAGTTCTTTTCAAGGCTGGCGATCGTTTTATCGAACTCGGCCTTCTTCACCTTCAGTTCGTTCTTGCGTTCGACTTTTTCGCTGCGCGTCTTCGCAACGGCGTCCTTCTTTTCCTTCAGCGCGAGCTTCTTCTCTTTGAGTTCGGCGCGCTGATCTTTGAGACGCTGGACGATCTTCTTGAAGTGGTCGATCGCCTTTTTGTCGTTTTCGCTCATGCGCTTCATCATTTCCAGATGCGTCAGGAAACTGGCGAGCGAACTGGACCCCATCAGGATCTTCAGATTGGTATCGTTGCCGTAGACGTAGGAATTGCGCAGTTTCGTGGAAAGCTCACCCTTGGACGCGTCGATTTCTTCGCGTGTTTTGGCGATTTTCTTGTTGAGTTTATCGATTTCATCCTGAATCTTCTGCATCTCGTTGCGCAGCTTTTTGATCTTCTTGTTAAGCACGGCGATCTCGTCGTCGATCTCCTGGATCTGTTCGTTGAGCGCGTCCGCCTTTTCCTGGTTCGCGTTGATCTGCGCCTGCAGTGTATTCAGATACTCCTGTTGTTTTTCCTGTTTGTCTTTTAATTCTTTGAGCTTACTTCTGTTCGAAGCGATCTCTTTGTCGATCTCATCGATCCGGTCTTCCAGTTCCGCTTTTGTCGCCGCTGAAGCCAGCTGCGGCGCGGCGGTACAGATCGCCGTGAAAAGAAGAACAAGGCATAACAACGCCGCAACGGCTCGTTTTTGCATCATTGTTCGCTCCTTTCTTTGCTTGTGCGGACGTCTTACCGCACGGTACGTCAGATTACAGATTCAGTTCGGATTCGCTGCCTTCCTTTTTCAAATAGCGCGTCAGAGAAACCACGCTGCCAAAGGAACCGAGCAGAACGCCGAGCACGATATAGCCGATGATGAAGTACGGCAACCAGTCCATAAACGAGAATGTGCTGGAT
This sequence comes from Clostridia bacterium, assembly GCA_017544665.1. Classification (GTDB taxonomy): domain Bacteria; phylum Bacillota; class Clostridia; order Oscillospirales; family Acutalibacteraceae; genus UBA6857. The sequence goes on from JAFYDS010000097.1 coordinate 4,152, forward strand.
CCAAACAGACCGAAGAGAGAAGACAGCGCGTCTCCCTCGGTGACCTGCAGCACATAGGTCAGGCCCATGGCGAGTACACCGGATATAAAGCCGATGAAAACGCCTTCGATCATGAACGGCCAGCTGATGAACGCGTTGGTCGCGCCCACGGATTTCATCACCTGAATGTCGATCTTACGCGACGCCATGGTGATACGGACGGTGTTCGCGATAATCAGCAGTGAAACGACGATCAGCACCGCAACGAGCACAACGCAGATCAAAAGAATGCTTTTTTGCAGCGTCGTGATCTGGTTGACGATCTCCTGGCTTTCGCGGACCACATCAACGCCTTCCACCGCCTTGATTTTTGCGAGCGTTTCATCAAACGTCGCCATATTGACAACGGTGATTTCAAACGCATCCGGCAGCGGGTTTTCAATCACGCCGTCGAGGAGATCCTCATCCACACCGAAATCATCCAGCTGTTTTTCAAACGCTTCTTCTTTTGATTTGTATGTTACATTTGAAACATTCTCTATGGACCGCAAAGTATCACCAATCTGCTGAAGCTGTGTTTTGTCAACTTCATCTTTCAAAAAAGCGACAACCACGTTCTGCTTTTCAACGTCCTTCACGAGTTGGCTGATATTGAGTACCAAGATCAGCGACACGCCGATCAGAAGCAGACACGCTGTCAACACGCTGATGGACGACAGGGACATGGTGCCGTTGGTGAACACGTTGCGAATACCCATCTTGGTCAGATAGGTCGTATTCAGACCGCCGTTGCGGTTTGTTTTGCGCGCGGCTCTTTCCTGCTTAGCCATTGTCGTCACCTGCTTTCACTTCGGGCTGCTCCAAGGGCAGATCCTCCACCGGCGCTTCGGGCGCCGGGGCTTCCGCCGCCGGTTCGTCTGCGGCTTCCACAGCCAGCGACGCGACCTGCTGCGCGGTGGCAAACGTCTCCACGGTTTCTTCAGCCGCGATCTCTTCGTCCTGCAGTGCCATTGCTTCCTGCGCCGCCTGCGCGGCTTTCATCTCCGCGAAACGCTTTTCAGCGGCTTCCTGCGCCTGCTTCTCGCGCACCTGCGCGGCAAGCGCTTCGGCCTTTGCCTTTTTCTGTTCTGCGCGAGACGGCATATCCGACACGATCCTGCCGTTTTCGATCGTCACGATACGGTGATCGAACTGATGTACCAGTTCGAGGTCGTGCGTCACGACGACGACGGTGGCGCCGAGGGCGTTGATCTTGTCAAACAGGCTCATGATTTCGCCGGACAGCACCGGGTCAAGGTTGCCGGTCGGCTCGTCGGCGATGATGTAGCTGGGGTTGTTGACCAGTGCACGGGCGATTGCGACACGCTGCCGTTCGCCGGTGGAAAGCTGGTTCGGGCGGTTCTTCGCCTTCGCAGAAAGATCCACAAGTTTCAGCACGTAGCGCACGCGTTTGCGGATCACGCGTTCGCCGAGACCGATCACGCGCAGCGCGAACGCCACGTTATCATAAACGCTCATTTTCGGGATCAGGCGGAAATCCTGGAACACGATACCGAGCATACGGCGCAGATACGGCAGCTGTTTCTTGCGGATTTTGGAAAGATTATAGGGGCCGACGATCACCGTGCCGGAATCGACCTTCTCCTGCCCCATGATCACATTCAGGAATGAGCTCTTTCCGGCGCCGGACGCGCCCACGATAAAGACAAACTCGCCGTCGTCGATGCGCACCGACACGTCGTCGAGCGCCAGGACCGAGTTGGTCTTGTATTTCATACTGACATTTTTAAATTCAATCATAGCAAGATCACTTTCAAATCAGAGAGAGTTTTTCGCGCAAACGCGCACATCAATACTTCACCGGTTTCGCGTCGAGGTACTTCTTGACCATGAGCGCCACTTTGAACACGATCGCGTCGTCGAATTCGCGCAGATCGAGCCCGGTGAGCTTCTTGATCTTCTCGAGCCGGTAAACCAGCGTATTGCGGTGGACAAACAGTTTTCTGGACGTTTCGGAAACGTTCAGGTTGTTTTCAAAGAATTTCTGGATGGTGAACAGCGTTTCGTGATCCAGACCGGAGATGGAACCTTTTTTGAAGATCTCCTTAAGGAACATTTCGCACAGCGTCGTCGGCAACTGATAGATCAGACGGGCGATGCCGAGGTTTTCGTAGGTCACGATGATCTTTTCGGTATCAAAGACCTTGCCGACCTCCAGCGCGATCTGCGCCTCCTTGAACGAACGCGGCAGATCCTTCAGACCGACCACGATCGAGCCGATGCCGATCACGGCGTTGACGAAGTACTCCGTATGCAGCGTATCGACGATCGAGCGCGCCAGCTTTTCGAGATCTTTCATTTCGTTGCCGGAACGCAGTTCCTTGACCAGTGCGAGATCCGTCTCGTTGATATTGATCACAAGATCCTTCTGCTTATCTGGGAAGAGCTTCTGGACCGATTCATTCACCGGCACCTCAGAGCGTTCCTTCGTCCGGATCAGCAGCACGCAGCGCGGCACTTCGTTGTTGAAGCCGAACTCGCGCGTCTTGAGATAGATGTCGCCCGGCAGGATATTGTCGAGGATCACGTTCTTGATGAAGTTGTTGCGGTCATATTTCTCGTCGTAATACTGCTTGATGCCGTTGAGCGACACGGCGATCAGGCGCGCGTAGTTGAGCGCGGCGCTGTCGTCGCCGTCCACGAACACGGCGGAATCCGGATGCATCTGCACGCCGATCGCCATATACGTTCTGCCGCCGATCACCTTCGCCTCAAACGAAGAGAGCTCGCCGCGGATATCCACCGGATCCGCTTCGCCGATTTTCCGCAGATCACTGCAGCAAATGATCGTACCGTTCGCATCCACCACGCCGATGGTGCGGTCGATCGCGTCCTTCATCTGATGAATGATGCCCTGAAAAAGTCTGTTAGACATAATACGATGTCCTCCCTAAAATGGATTCGTTTGCGGTTGATACAAGGTTTTAGACAATTTGACTATCGTCACTTTTACCATTGTACACAATTTATCGGCATTTTGCAATATAAATCCGCAAAGTTTTTAGGTATTTTTTTAAAAAACCTTCTTCGGGCGGGATTTTTTTGTATGATACAGCATTTTTCCGGCAAAAAACCGGGGCTTTTTTTGTCAAGTTACCATTGTGTAAAATCACAAGAAAACGATTCACAGCGGCCATTCCGGCGAAAATCGGCGCGGACTTTGTGCACCATGTGCAAAAGTCTAAAGCATATTATATGGCAAGCACTTTAAACCGGGTTTAAGAAACTTGCCCGATTCTCCTTTCGAAAGATAACACACGCCGGCGGATGGTAATTTTTCACCGCATCTCCACTTTCGTCGCAAAAAGCGACCGCCCGGATCGATCCGGGCGGTTGTCTGTTTGATTCACTTGTCTGAATCGCTGTTCACCAACGATTTTCTACGTATTCGCAGAAGGCGTACATGTCCTTGATTTCCAGTACCGTACCATCATCGAGGGTAACTGTACCGTTCCACAGGCCGTGCACCTGATGGGAGTGCATACGCATCACAAGGACGTTCAAATCGGAGTGATGATCGAAGAACGGCGTCATCGTCAGATTGAAGCGGCCGTCCTCGGAAATGAACTTCCACGGCTGCATGTATTTGTCGGGCTTCGGGAAGGTCTCGACGTCGACGGCGCCGAACTTGTGCGCCTTACCGTCGTAGAACATGCAGGTCTCGGTCGCGTTGCTCTCGTCGCCGATGCCCCAGGTGATCTCAAAGCCGAAGATGTGCTTGTTGCCGTCTTTGTCATAGAGATAGGTCGAGCCGCTGCCCCAGTACCAGACGAGCTGATAGGGTGTGCAGACGCGGCCCCAGTCGAGCGAGCAGAACGTGTCATCCTTTGTGAATTCCACTTTCTGGTCGCCGAAGACGAACGTGCCTTCGCAGGGCATGCACATCTGCTTGGTGGTCATGAAATAGCGGTCGGGATAGCCCTTGAACGGCAGCACGGTCGTGATGTTTTCAAGCCCGGGCATGATGTCCATCTCAAAGTTGCACTCGATGTCGTTCATCTTGAAGAACAGCGTCCGGCTGTCTTCTCTCGTGTCGAAGCAGAAGTCCGCCTTGCCGATCGACATCTTGACGAAGTTCGGCACGTCGCCCTTCGGGGGCAGCACATACTTGTCCTTGCCGCCGAGGAACGGCGACATCACGTTGGCGACCGTCTTGCCGGCGCGCAGGTCCACCAGAACCGCGGACACATAGCCGCCGAGCGAGATGTTGGCGAAGGAGATCTGCGCCATGTACTTGCCGTTGGAAATCTGATAGAAATCCCACTCCTTGCGGCGCATGACGGCTTTGACGTTGTTGCGGTCGTAGTCGAAGACGTTATGTCTCGCCCAGCCTTTGACAAGCAGCGTGCCGTCCGCCGCGAGCATCTTGCTTTCTTCGGTGTATTCGGTCTGTTTGCTCTTATAGTCGGCTTCCTGCCAACCGATATAGGTTTTCTCCATTTGTAGTTCCTCCCGTCGAAATTCACGGAAAATCGGTCGATCTTCCTATCTGATATATCTTATCATAAGATGCGCAAAAAGGAAAGAGCTTTTGATAAAATTATTGAAAAAGTATTATTGTACAGGGATCGTAAAATCATAGTCCGGCAGCCACTCCCCTGTCGCAAAGTTGCGCGCGCGGAACACGATCTTGTTTTCGTAGCATTCGACCATGCAGCCGATCCCGGGGCCGTTGTCGCCGCCGTCCTTGTTATTGATGGTCAGCGACGGAAGGTTGACCATGTGGACGTCGCCCAGCGTTTCGTAGGTGAATTTGCCAAGGCCGGTGTGCAGATGACCGGTGATCAGGATCACGTTCTGGTACTGCTTCAGGATCTCCGCGATCCGGCCGCTCTGTTTTCCGACGGAGCCGGCGGACTGGAAGGGACTGCCCCAGGTGTCGGGAAGCCCGTGGGTGTTTTTCAGCGGCTGGTGCAGAATTACAAAAGTCGGCTTTCCCTGCTGGGCTGCAAGGGACTGGTTGAGCCACTCCAGCTGCGCGTCGTTCAGGTAGGATTCCTCGAACATCGTTTTGTCGGAGCCGAGCACGAGGAAGGTGTAGCCGTTGACCGCCGTGCTGTAGTGGTAGCTGTCCATCGCGTCGTTCTCATTGAGCGCGTTGGCAAACGCCGAAAAGCGGCACAGACTTTGTTTGTATATGCGCAGGCGAATATCATGGTTGCCCTCGGCAAGGATGTAGGGACAGCCAAGCCCCTGCAGCTTTTCATAGATGTACTGATACTCGATCGCAAGTCCGTTTTCCGCAACGTCGCCTGCGATCAGAACGGCGTCGAGCCGCTGCGCGTTGTGCAGATCCTCCGCAGCCGCGTCAAAATACGGGACGCGTTTGAGGATATAGTTCGACACCTGCGAATCCGCGAGGGCGGCAAAGCAAAACGCTGCGTCGTCCTCCTGCGGGGCGATCGGCTGCGCGTCGGACGGCGCGACATACGCCGACACGCCGTAAACGGCGGCGATCAGCGCGAGGAACAGTTTATAGCAGATTTTCTGGAACGGCGTTTTGAGCAGCATGGTATTCTCCTTATTTCAAAAGCGAGGGATCAATCGGTTTATCGCGGTAATAGAATTTCCGGTCGCGTTCCCCGATTTCGCGCAGAACGCGGCAGGGATTGCCGACCGCGACGACGTTCGCGGGGATATCCTTTGTCACAACAGAGCCGGCGCCGATGACGGTGTTGTCGCCGATCGTCACGCCCGGGAGGATGACCGCGCCTGCGCCGATCCAGCAGTTGCGGCCGATGTGCACAGGCAGATTGTACTGAAACGCCTGCGCGCGCAGTGCGGGCAGGATCGGGTGCCCCGCCGTCGCGACGGTCACGTTCGGCGCGAACATCGTATTGGAACCGACATAGATATGCGTGTCGTCCACGAGGGTCAGATGGAAGTTGGCATAGACGCGATCGCCGAAATGGACGTGTTTTCCGCCCCAGTTTGCGTAAAGCGGCGGTTCGATATAGCAGTCTTCGCCAAGTTCCGCGAACATCTCGCGCAGCAGCGCGTCGCGTTTTTCGAGTTCAGTCGGACGCGTCGCGTTGAAGTCATAGAGCTTTTCCAGACAGCAGAGCTGTTCGGGCATGATCTCCGGATCATCCGGGAGATAGAGCATCTCGTTGTGGAGCTTTTCTCGTTCGGTCAAAGTGCTTCTTCCTTTCCGTTTAACAAAAAGAGGTATGGCAGTTTACGCCGTGCAAACGCACATACCCCGGCGCAAAGAATCGGGTATATACAGGTGAGTACAACATGTAGTGTTGTACCCCCCCCCGCTCAAAATTCTGTCAATATATAGAACTATAAATTTATAAGGAATCAGAAACGCAAAGAAAACTGTAATATATTTTCCAATAAGTGTTGCCCGCGTTTCCACGTGTGTCTCCTTACAGCAAAGGAATGCGCAGGTTTTGTTGACCAGCAGCACCACCGGCACCAGTCCAAAGAAGATCAGCAACGAACCGGCGGTCAGAAACCACCACGTTTCCCGCACAGTCGGGAACAGGTTTTCAAGTAACGTGATCAGCGGGCGATGGAAGCCCATATAGAAGAATGTGTTCTGTCCGATGATCTGCATCACCTTCGGCACAGGCAAACGGATCAAAAACAACGCCAGCGCACAAGTCGTCAGCACAGCAGCAAGCAAACCGACGGGTATGATTTTGCCGTAGCGGTTGCCCGCCATACTCAGCCGGCCGTTGTAGTACTGCAGCACAAAGCCCGCCGCGAACAGCACCACGCCGATCAGGTACAGCCAGACGGGGTTTCCCGTTTCAATCGGCGTCTGCAGCCGGTCATACAGCTTTCGCAGCAGCGTGCCGCAAAGGATCAGCAGCATGGCAACTGGCACAACATTCACCCGCCAGACCATGGGCTTGCCAATCGTCAAAAAGCTAAATGCGCACAGCATGAGCGTCGAAGCAAAGACGATCGTTTTATTGCCTTTCGCGAGCTTCAACAGCACCCAGAGCAGCACCTGCGCCAAAAACAGCACCAGCGCAAAATACATCGGTCTCGTCGGATACGGTAAAATCAGCCCATTCCCGACGAGAATGCCGAGCAGATTCTTCGTGAGATGCAGTTCCTTGCCGTTCATCAAAACTGTGTTGAGATAAGAGAAACAAAGGCAAATCAGTTCAATCCAAAAATAAGGGAGCAGCAACCGTCCGCACAGCTTTGGCAGATAATCACGCGCTGAAGCCTGTGCCGTTTTGCTCCAATTGGATGTGAAGCCGGACACCAGAAAAAACAGCGGCATGTGGAACGAATAGATCCAGCGGATCGCCGAAGCGGGCATACACATGTGTCCGAGAATCACGCAGTAAAAACCGACCGCCTTCAGCTGGTCGAGCCAGAGAATCCTGCGCTGCACCATACAGCCGCCTCCTTTTTGTCGGTTTTCTTTATCTTACAACGAACGGATAAAAAAAGCAAGGGGAAGGGAAGAAAAACAAATGTGGAATTTGGAATGTGGGATGTGGAATAACGAGAAAGAAAATGTCACTGCTTTCTAAAATCAACATCCATTACAAATTCAACATTCCACATTGAAAAAAGCCGCCGCAGCGGCTTTTTTCCTTACGTCATCTTCTCCTGCTTGACCTTGTGGTCGATCACATGGCGCGACGCGAGCTCATTCAGGATCTCGTCGAGGGAGATGCCCATTTCGCACATCAGCACCATGACGTGATAGGTCAGGTCCGCGATCTCATAGATCGTGTCGCGTTTATCCTCCGCTTTCGCGGCGATGATGACCTCAGTCGATTCCTCGCCGACCTTTTTGAGGATCTTGTCGAGACCTTTGTCAAAGAGATAGCTCGTGTAAGAGCCCTCTTTCTTTTCCTGCTTGCGCCCTTCGATCAGGTCCATCAGGCCTTCCATCGAGAACGGGTGCCGCTCGTCGCTTTCAAAGACAAGATCGTTGAAGCACGAGGTCGTCCCCTTGTGGCAGGCGGGACCGTCGGGCTCGACCAGCACGACGAGTGCGTCGCGGTCGCAGTCCGCGGTGATGGAAACGATGTGCTGATAGTTGCCGCTTGTTTCACCCTTGAGCCAGAGTTCCTGTCGTGAACGGCTGAAAAAACAGGTCAGACCGCGTTCCAGCGAGATTTGCAGACTTTCGCGGTTCATATAGGCGAGCGTCAGCACCCGCTTCGTGTTCGCGTCAACGACGATCGCGGGGATGAGTCCTTTTTCGTCAAATTTCAGTTCGTCGATATTGAGCATCTTTTTCACCTCTCAATGATGTTACAGCCGCGCCGGGATTCCGTGCGCCGCCATCGCCTGTTTCAGATCGCGGATCTTCACTTCGCCGAAGTGGAAGATCGAGGCGGCAAGCCCCGCGTCCACCTGCGGCAGCGTCTGGAACAGCGTAATAAAGTCATCGATACAGCCCGCGCCGCCCGAAGCGATCACGGGGACGTCCACCACTTCGCACACGCGTGCGAGCATCTCAAGGTCGAAGCCGCCCTTCACGCCGTCGGTGTCGATGGAGTTGAGGACGATCTCGCCCGCACCGCGCTGCACGCCGCTGCGGATCCATTCAATCGCCTCCATGCCGGTGTTTTCGCGCCCGCCTTTGGCGAAGACGCGGAACACGCCGTCCACGCGCTTGACGTCGGCGGAGAGCACAACGCACTGGCTGCCGTATCGCTTTGCGGCGTCCTCGATCAGCTGCGGGTTTTTGATCGCGCCGGAATTGACGCTGACCTTGTCGGCGCCGCATTTCAGCACGCGGTCAAAGTCGTCGAGCGTGTTGATTCCGCCGCCCACAGTGAGCGGAATAAAGACCTCTTTCGCCGTCTCGGTCAGGATATCGGAAAAGAGCCGTCTGCCCTCGGCGGAGGCCGTAATATCGTAAAAAACAAGCTCGTCCGCGCCGCAGGCGCTGTAATACTTCGCCAGCTCCACCGGAGAGGACACGTCGCTGAGGCCTTCAAAGTTGACGCCCTTGACCACGCGGCCGTTTTTGACGTCCAGACAGGGTATGATTCGTTTTGTAATCATCGTGCCGCCTCCAATGCTTCTTTGAGATCGATCGCGCCGGTGTAGTACGCTTTGCCGATGATTGCGCCGTACAGGTCCAGCGCGCGCAGCCGCCGCACGTCGTCGAGGCTTGACACGCCGCCCGACGCTTCGATCTGCATCGAAAAGCGTTCCGAGAGCGTCCGGTAGAGTTCCACGTTCGTGCCCTGCATCGCGCCGTCTTTTGAAACGTCTGTAATAATCAGCGTTTTGACGCCGATCGTCTGCATCCGTTCACAGAACGTGAAGGCGTCGTACTCGCTTTTTTCGAGCCATCCTTTGATGGCGACAAAGCCGTCCTTGAGGTCGACGCCGACGGCGATCCGTTCGCCGTAACGCGCGGCGCAGTCGCAAAGAAACGCTTCGTCCTGTACCGCGGCGGTGCCGAGGATCACACGGTCGATGCCGGCGTCGAGATAGCACTTCACGGTCTCCATATCTCGCACGCCGCCGCCGATTTCGCAAAACAGTCCGCTCGCCTCTTTGATTGCGCAGACGGTGTCGAAGTTCGGGGTCGTGCCGCTTTTCGCGCCCTCAAGGTCCACAAGGTGGATATGCGTCGCACCCTGCGCTTTGAAATCGAGGGCAATCTCGGGCGGGTTCTCGCTGTAAACGGTCATACGGGCATAGTCGCCGCGCAGCAGACGCACCGCCTTGCCCTCATATAAATCGATGGCTGGGAAGAGGATCATACGGCAGCCTCCTCAAAGCAGAATGCGCGCAGAATGGCAAGGCCGACGTCGCCGCTCTTCTCCTGGTGGAACTGACAGCCGTACACGTTTCCCTTTTGGACCACCGCCGTCACGTCGGCGCCATATTCGCAGTCCGCGATCAAACTGTCGTCGCAGTCCGCCGCGTAGAAGGAGTGGACAAAATAGACATAGTCGCCGTTCTTGATATAGCGGAACAGGTCGCTTTCCTTGCGGAAACGCAGGGCGTTCCAGCCGATCTGCGGAATCTTATAGTCGGCGGGGATGACGCCGCGCAGCGGGCGCACGCTGCCTTTGAGCAGGCCGAGCCCGTCATATTCGCCGAACTCATAGCTTTTCTCAAACAGCAGCTGCATCCCGAGGCAGATGCCGAGGATAGGCTTGCCCTTTGCGGCAAGGTCGCATACAAGGGTATCCAGCCCGGTGTCGCGCAGCTTCTGCCGCGCGTCGCGGAATGCGCCCACGCCGGGCAGTATCACCCGGTCAGCGTTCGCAATGATCTTTCTGTCGCCCGTCACGACCACGTCGGCGCCGAGCTTTTCCAGCGAGCAGCGCAGCGAAAAGAGGTTGCCCACGCCGTAGTCAATGATTGCGACCATCAGAGCACTCCCTTCGTGGAGGGGATCTCCCCTGCCAGCGCCGGGTCGATCGCGACGGCGTCCTTCAGCGCGCACGCGACGCATTTGAACACGCCCTCGATGATGTGGTGCGTGTTTGCGCCCGCGAGCGAGCGGATGTGCAGGTTGCAGCCGAGGTTGCGGGTAAAGGCGAGGAAGAATTCCTCCACCAGTTCGGTGTCAAACGTGCCGACCTTCTGCGTTGGCATCGGGACATTGAACGCGAGATAGCTGCGGCCGGAAAGATCGACCGCGGTCTGGATTAGCGCTTCGTCCATCGGCAGCAGGAAGAACCCGTAGCGGACGATCCCGCGCTTTTCGCCGAGCGACTGCGCGAACGCCTGTCCGAGGGCGATGCCGATGTCCTCCACGGAGTGGTGGTCGTCCACCTGCGTGTCTCCGCTGCAGGTCAGCACGAGGTCGAACCGACCGTGCTTTGCGAACAGCGTCAGCATGTGGTCGAGAAATCCGACGCCGCTCTGGATGTTGGAGCGACCCGTGCCGTCGAGATTCAGCCCGAGCCGGATGTCGGTTTCGCCTGTGGTGCGGTTGATGTTTGCCGTTCTCATGAAAGCGCCTCCCTGATGTTTTCGATCGCGAGAAGGAGCGTGCGCATTTGTTCGCGCGTTCCGATCGTGATCCGGTTATAGTCTTTGAGCCGCGGCGTTTCAAAGTGACGGATGAGAATGCCGCGTTCCTTCAATTGCAGATATAAGTCGTTGCCGCCGATCCAGTCGGCTTTCGCGAAGACGAAATTTGTCGCGGAATCGATCACCGTGAAGCCGAGCCGGCGCAGCGCCTCGGTCGTCAGTCCGCGCGTCTCGACGATCGTACGGCAGTTTTCGCGCATATAGAGGTCGTCCTCGAGCGCGCCGAGCCCCGCCGCCATCGTCATACGGTTGACGTTGTAGGGGTTGGTCGAAAAGCGGATCGTGTTGAGGTCGGCGATCAGTGACTTGCAGCCGATGCCTGCGCCGAGCCGCGCGCCCGCCATCGAGCGCGATTTGGAAAATGTCTGCGTCACGAGCAGGTTGTCATACTTGTGAATCAGCGACACTGCGCTTTCCGTGCCGAAGTCCACATAAGCTTCGTCCACGACGACAACGTTGTTCGGATTGCCGCGTATGATCCGCTCCACCGCGTCGAGCGGCAAGGCGATCCCTGTCGGCGCATTTGGATTCGCGAGGAAGATCGTTTTTCCGAGTGAGACGTAATCCTCCGGGTTGATCGTGAAATCCTCGCGCAGCGGAATCAGCGTATAAGGGATGTGCAGCAGATCGGCAAACACGCTGTAAAAGCCGTAGGTGATATCCGCGAACGCCGCCGGGTGCCGGTCGTCGCAGAACGTCAGAAACGCGAAGTACAAGATCTCATCGGAGCCGTTCGTCATCATCACTTCGTCCGGCGCGACGCCGCACTGTTTTGCAAACGCTTCACACAGCGCGCTGCAGGTCGGGTCGGAATACAGCTCCAGCGATTTTGCCGCTTCGGCGGCATAGGCGACCGCGTGCGGCGACGGCGGAAACGGCGATTCGTTGGTGTTCAGCTTGATATACTGTCGTCCCGTCGGCTGTTCCCCCGGCGTGTACGGCACCAGCGCTTTGTGCTGGGCAGAAAGAAAGCGGCTCATATCAGCTCTCCTCAAAGCGGATCGTCGCGCTTTTCGCGTGACCGGTCAGGCCTTCCTGCGTCGCGAAATAGGCAACGTCCTGCGCAACGCCGGCAAGCGCTTCTTTGGTATAGTAAGTGTACTGTGTCTTTTTCACAAAATCATCGACCGAAAGCGGTGACGAAAACTTCGCCGTACCGCTCGTCGGGAGCGTGTGATTCGGGCCGGCGAAATAATCGCCGAGCGCCTCGGGACAGTTGCGGCCCATGAAGACCGATCCCGCGTGACGTATCTTGTCGAGATAATCGAACGGCTGCGCGACGCAGAGTTCGAGGTGCTCCGGCGCGATCTCGTTGGCGATGTCGATCGCGCGCATCAGATCGTCCGCGACGATGATCTTACCGTTGTTATCAATGGAAGCGCGGGCGATCTCAGCGCGCGCCAGCTGCGAAATCTGGGTTTCCAGTTCCTGCTGTACGGCGAGAGCAAGGTCCATAGAATCCGTCACAAGGACGGCAGACGCGAGCTTGTCGTGCTCCGCCTGCGAGAGCAGGTCCGCTGTGACAAAGCGTGGATCGCTGTCGCCGTCGGAAACGATCAGGATCTCGCTCGGTCCGGCAATCATGTCGATCGACACCGCGCCGAAAACCTGCTTTTTCGCTTCGGCGACAAAGGCGTTGCCCGGACCGACGATCTTATCCACCTTCGGGATGCTCTCGGTGCCGTAGGCCAGTGCGGCGATCGCCTGCGCGCCGCCGACCTTGAAGATCTTGTCGATCCCCGCGACGTGCGCCGCGGCAAGGATCACGGGGTTGACCTTCCCCTCTTTGTTCGGCGGGGTCACCATCACGACCGTTTTGACGCCGGCGATCTTCGCCGGAATCGCGTCCATCAGCACCGTCGAAGGATACGCCGCCGTCCCGCCGGGCACATAAAGCCCCGCACGGTCGACCGGAATCACCTTCTGACCGATCACGACGCCGTCAAGGTCGTTGAGGATGAACGAGTTGCGTACCTGCCGCTCGTGAAATTTGCGGATATTCGCCGCCGCCTTTTTGAGGATCTCCAGAAAGCGCGGTTCCACCAGAGAGAGGGCTTCCTGTATTTCTTCCGGCGTCACGGCAAGACTGGTCAGTTTCGCCTTGTCAAAGCGCTCCGCGTAGGCATACAGGGCGCTGTCGCCGTCCCTGCGCACGGTCGCGATGATCTCTTTCACCACGCCGCTGACGTCCACCGTCGATTGCGCCCGGGCAAAGATCGCGCCGTTTTCCACTTCACCGTATTTTAAGATCCGGATCATGTTGTTTCCTCCAGTTGCTTCGCCATGCTTGCGACGATCTTGCCGATCGCGTCGCTTTGGAATTTATAGCTCGCTTTGTTGGCGATCAGCCGCGCGCTGATCGAAACGATCGTCTCGCGCTCGGTCAGGTCGTTTTCTTTGAGCGTGGTGCCGGTCTCGACGATATCGACGATCACGTCGGATAAGGACAGAATCGGCGCCAGCTCAATTGAGCCGTTCAGGTGGATGATGTCGATATCGCGGCCCTGCGACGCATAGAAGTCGGAAGCGATCTTCGCGAATTTCGTCGCGACGATCAGTGTGCGGCGGCGGTCGTCGCGGAAGTCGCGTTTGGCCGCGACCGCCATGCGGCATTTGCCCATCCCGAGGTCGAGCAGTTCATAGACGTCCGGCTCATATTCGAGCAGGATATCCTTGCCGACGATCCCAAGGTCTGCCGCGCCGCGCTCAACATAGATCGCGACGTCGGATGGCTTGACCCAAAAGTAGCGGACGCCCGCCTCTTCATTTTCAAAAATCAGCTTGCGGTTGTTCTCTTTGATCGACGGGCAGGGAAAGCCGGCGCGTTCGAACATCGCGTAGGCTTTTTCGCCGAGCCTGCCCTTCGGCAGCGCAATATTAAGCATGTTCATAGACCGTTTTCACCTCGCCGTTTTCCAGTTTCAGCAGCCGCCGGCAGCGCAGCGTCGTCTGCGCGGCGCGCTGCGCCGTGACGCTGACGCCCGTCTGACGCAGCGACTGCAGCGCCTGTTCGAGCGTTTCGGGCGGCGTCTGCGCGTCATAAAGCAGCACCGTATCGACGTCGTAGGGCGACTCTTCCGACAGGTAGCGTTCCAACTCGTCGAAATAGACGGCAAACCCGATTGCGCCGGACGTTCTGCCCATGCGGCGCATCAGCGGGTCGTACTGTCCGCCGGAGAGCACGCTGTGCGGCACGCCGCGCACGAAGCCCTTGAACACGAAGCCGTTGTAATATTTCATATCGCTGACGACCGAAAAGTCGAGCCGGATCTTGTCTCCGAGGCCCGCGCCTTCCAGCAGCCGCAGGATCGTTTCGAACTGCGCGAACGCGTTCACGCTCTCTTCGTCGGTGAACACCGCCTTGAGCCCCGGCAGCACGTCCCGCGCTCTGCCCGCGCTCGTCACAAGCGTCTCCAGCTGTTTGACGGCCGTTTCGTCCAGACCGGCGCCGTTCGCCAGCGCGCGCAGCTCATGCAGGTTCTTTTCGCCGATGCATTTGAGCATCGCGTCGCGCAGCGGCTTCTGGAGATCGAGCCGCGTAAACAGCGCGCTGACCGGCGTGAGATTGCTGAGATCCAGCACATAGTCGGGCGAAAGCAGCGCAAGGCTCAGGCACGACAGTCGGATCACGTCGAACAGGCAGAACGTGTCGAGATCGCCGATACATTCCAGCCCCGTCTGCGGCATCTCGCGGAAGCTGTGGGAGCCTTTTGAGATCCGGTAAACGTTTTCGCGGTAATAGACCCGCTGTACGGCGTCGGGCACGTCCTTGCCGCTTTTGACGATCGAGAGCGTGACGTCCGGCTTGAGCGCCAGGAGCTTACCGTCGGTATCGGTAAACGTGATGACACTGTCGGAGATCAGAAAGTCCTTGTTGCGCACATACAAATCGTACGCCTCGAATTTACTCATGTTATACTGCGTGAAGCCGTAGCTTTCATACAGCGCGCACATCTCGTCGGAGACCGACGACGCGCGGTTACGATTGGTCTGATTCATTCTTCTTGTCCTCTTCCTGCAGTCTGTCGAGCGCCAGACGGTAGCCGCCCGCGCCGTAATTGAGACATTTGCTCACTCTGCCGATCGTCGCCGTGCTGATCTTTACGGAGTGGGCGATGTTCTGATAGCTTTGCTTCTGGTCCAGCAGCGACGCCGCTTCGAACCGCTGCGCCATATCGAGCAGTTCCCGGATGGTGCAGAGGTCTTCAAAAAAGCACTTGCACTCCTCCGGCGTCCGCAACGTCAGAATGGCCCGGTAAAGTCTATCTGTGGAATCTGTGTTGAACAAAGCCACGGTGTAGCCTCCTTTGCCGCGTTAAAATACTTTATCATGTTAACACATTAGCATACTAAAGTCAAACAAAGCGGCGATTGTTTACAAAATGTTCATCTTTGTCAAAACGAACCTGCCGCAAAGGCAGGTTCGTCCGTCGGTTATCCGCGCTCAGCGGTTTTTCAGCACCTGGAAAATGAGCTTGAACAACTCGATCAGCTTTTTGAAGAAGGAGTACTTGGGTGCCTGGAGGGCGGGTTCATCCTGCGGCATCGGCGTGATCAGACTGGTCTCATGGCTGAAGACAAGGTACTGCGGGTACGCCTCGAGATCCCAGATCGTGGTATAGCCGTCGTAATCCAAAATGTCCGTAAACATCCATTCCGACGAATCGGGGACTTCGTGGTGATACAGGTTCTTGATAAACCAGGTATGCTCCGGCAGCAGACAGGTGGATGCGTCGATCTGATGATCGGGCGAAAGGTACTTGCCCCCGTTGGCAGTTTGGACACCGCGAACGAAATCGTCGGAGAAGGACCCGTAAAGCGGCGCAGTGGTGGCACCAAGGGAGCTGTTGGAGGTGAAGACGGTGGAATCGCTCTGGGTGTCGGCGTCCTTGATAATCGGTACCATGCGCGCACCGTATTTCGCGATGATATAGACTTCCGTCCCCTGCGAGATACCGTCCAGAAGGATATCCTCCACATGCTGCATCACATCGTAATGGTAGTGATCCGCCTTTTCGATGATTCCGGCATATTCTTCTTCATAGCCGCCGAAAATGACGCGCTTCGCTTCGTCATAGTACTCATCGCCGATAAAACTCCAGAAGCCCGGCAGCGTTCCGTACGTCTTGCGCATAAACTCGGGCAGGATGTACTGCTTGAATTCCGGGACCAGATAGTTGTCAAAAACCGCTTCAGTGATGTTGAGCGACTTCGCCGCGTTGAGAAACTCCAGCAGCGTGATGATCAGATCGTACGTCGGGTTGCCGTCGGGGCCGACGAGCTGCGATCTGCCGGCGTTATCGAGATAATCGGGAATCGCGGCCTTGTTGAAATCCATATCGCCCGTAAACAGCGGACCGATGCTTTCAAAGCCGTAGAAACCGGCGGCGCTGCAAAGGATCTGATCCACCTTGTCGAAGCCGTACTTCTGGACGTAGGCGAGGACGATGTTGACGCCGAGGCAGCGACCGACCAAATTGACCTGCTGAAAACCGATGGCTTCACAGACCGCGTCGATGAATTCACTGAGCCGGTCGGCGGTTTCAAACGGGTCGAGACGCCAGTCATACTCAAAATAGTAGTCATACATACCGTAGCTGTCGCTCTTGTTTTCGGGCAGCGGGTAGGTGTGGTTAAAGGCCGGATGACCGGAGCCGTCGGACGCCTCACCGTTGTTGTCAAGTGCAAAGCTGCCGTAGATACCCACGGTCAGATCGATCACTTCCCGGTGAAAATCATCCCACTGATTGAGCGTCGCGCCCTTCAGCAGCGGGACCTTGATCCGGTCAATCACTGTGGAAGCAAAATCATCCGGAATGGTGACGCCGAACAGCTGCTCGGAATTGGGGTCGTTCTTATCCGCAAGGATCTGCGCGCCGTAGCCGGGGAGATACACCGTCGGAACCTTTGTTGTGTGCGCCGCCGCGGCGGACAGCGAGAAGATCGACGCTGCTGTCGCCAGCACAAGCAGCCAGGCGATACCTTTCTTCAACAGTTTCATATCGGGAACGCTCCTTATACTTCTTTATAGAATCCAATAGATTATAGCAGAGTTTTGTGTATCTGTAAAGGAAAAAAGCGAAAAAAAGAAAATGTGGCGAAAAAAGTTGATGTTTCCGCAACAAGAAACACAAGATTGAGGGGGTTCGCACGGATACGCATAAAAAAGGGCAAAAAAACACCGCCGGAATTCCGGCGGGTAAACGCTGTATGGTTGATGCGGTCTGTCAGTTATTGCCTCTGCCGCGGCGGGAATAACCACCGCCGTGTTTGGATTCGCCGGCATGCTTGAGATCCGCCATTTTTTCGTCGCTGGTCTGCTTGAACCGGGCCATCATATCTTCGAAGGTCAGATTCTCGGTCGGCGCTTTTTTGGTCTGTCCCTGCCAGACGTTCGGTGTGCTTTTGCGCGGCTGCTGCGGCCGACGCGGACGCGCGGAAACGGGCTTCTCCCCTTCCGCCGCTTTCTTGATGGAAAGGCTGATCTTGCCGTCGTCGCCGATGGCAATGATCTTGACCTTTACATCCTGTCCTTCGGTCAAATGATCTTTGATCTCCTTGACAAACACGTTGGAGACTTCCGAGATATGCACCATGCCGCTCTTGCCGTCCGGCAACGCGACAAACGCGCCAAATGTCGTAAGCCCCGTGACGATTCCTTCTACGATCTGACCAACTTCAAGCATACTTGATGGGAACCTCTCTTGCTGTTTCAATTTCCGACCGACGAATCGTAGAACACGCGCTCGCCGGGTTTGCCGTAGTTGTAATCCTCACGCGCGATCTTCTCGTAGTATTCGTCATGGTTTTCTTCTTTCAGAAAGTTTTCTTTTGTTTCGTTTTCTGCCGCGATCTCGGCAATCTGCGCATCGATTGCGGCTGCCTGGCGTTTGTTGTCCTTCGCCTGCGAATAGTTGATAATGCATTGCACGGCAAAAAAGCCAACGAACAAAACGATCGCCACGATCAAGATGATGCTGCTTTTTCTGTTGATCTTCCGCTTTGGCGCCTGCGCATTCTTTTGCAAAACCAGCAACTCCTTCATAAAGTGCTCATAAAAAGCCCCAAATTTGTTCATCATTTATTATACTGAATCCGCTTTCATTTTGCAAGTGCTTTTGCGCGATTTTTTTCTTTTTTTGCTATATTTTTTCGGTTTCTTTTCCGCGCCGCCGTCTTTTTTCGCGGCTTTCTCCTTTCGGATCTCTTTTCGCTTTTCCAGATGCGCCGATACACGCCGCCAAAGGGCCGCGCTGCAGCGCCGAAACGGCAGCAAAAGCTTTGCCGCCGCGGTCCGCAGAAAAGAAGAACAGCGCTCCAGCAGCGGCGACAACAGGCGGCCGAGCGAACAGCAAAATGCGAAAAAGCCCACGGTCGCCGCCGCCAGCTCCGGCAAACGCCAGACGCCGTTCGTAAACGCCAGTCCAGCCCCGAACAAAACGGCAAACGCGATAAAGCAAAACAGCAGATCCAGCGCGACGGTCGCTTTCTTGCCGTTGCCGAACAGCTTTCGGAGAAAGCCGCACACGGCATAGACGCCGCCGAGCAGAAAACCGGCGCCCGAAAACGCGAAAAACGCCGTCAGCTGCCACTGCAGCGGTTCGCTGTATCTCATCGCAGAAGCCGCGACAGCACACTGCCCTTTTTCGGCGCGTTCTCGAGGTATGTCAGCGACGTGATCGTCCCCTCCACGCGCAGCTCCCCGCTGCCGGTATCCAGCGACAGAACGCGCAGTTCGCTCCCACCGATCACCAGCTCGCCCCGGACGGTATAAGCGGTGATGGCCCCCTCGTCAAAGGAATCGACATCAGTCACACCGGTGAGACGGAGCCGTTTGCGGTCCTCCAGCATCAGGTTGTGCGTTTCCAGCTTTGCAAGTTCTTCCGTCATAAAAAACAACCTCCCTGTCCAATCTATGACAGGGAGCGTTGGGATATGCGTTTTTTCTCAGGGCAGGATCTGATACATCGCGGACGCGTCGGTCTTCGTCGCGTGCTCGCTGACAAGCAGCACCTTTGCGCGCAGCAGATGCTCGCCCATCTGGATCTCGATCACATCGCCCTCCTTCACGTCGTAGGAGGCGCGGGCGATCTTTCCGTTGACCGAAACCTTTTTCGCGTCGCAGACCTCGTTCGCGATCGTGCGGCGCTTAATGATGCGCGATACTTTCAGGTATTTGTCAAGACGCATTGTCTGTCCTCCTTTCGCAGCGTGATGGAAAAGAGGCTGCCGTTTGCGGCAGCCTCCGGGGATAGCGCAATTATTTTACAGCGTTCTTGAGCGCTGCGCCGGCCTTGAAAGAGGGGATCTTGGAAGCGGCGATCTTGATGGAAGCGCCGGTCTGCGGATTGTGGCCCGTTCTGGCGGCTCTCGCCTTCACTTCAAAGGTACCGAAGCCGATAAGCTGGACTTTTTCGCCCTTGGCAAGCGCGTCCGTGATGGAAGCGAGCACAGCGGCGACAGCCTTGTCGGCGTCTTTCTTCGTGAGATCGGCTTTTGCTGCGACTGCATTGATCAATTCGACTTTATTCATGGTTGTTCCTCCATTAAATATATTTTCCATAAGGATACGTCTTGCAGTCATGCGCATCCTTAATTGGATTCCTGTTTTTTCGCCTCGGCCCAGAGCTTGTCCAACTCTTCGATCGGGGTCGACGGCATATCGATCCCGCGCGCTGCCGCGAGGGCTTCGACTTTGAGGTATCGGTCCAGAAACTTGTTGCTGGCGCCTGTCAGCGCCTGCTCCGGATCCACCTTCAAAAAGCGCGAGACGTTGACGACGGAGAAGAGCACGTCGCCCAGTTCGTTTTCGATCTGTTCGAAATCGCCGGCCTGCTGCGCGGCTTTGAGCTCCGCGATCTCGCTGTCGAGCGCCTCGTAGGCGCCGTCAACGCTGTCCCAGTCGAAACCGGCTTTCTTCGCCTTCTTCTGGAGCTTTTCCGCCCGCATGAGCGCCGGCAGTTCCATGGGCACCTTCTGCATCGCTTCGCCCTGGGTGCTTTGCTGTTTCGAGCGGCGTTTGATCGTGTCCCAGTTGTCGAGCACCTGTTCGGTGGAATCGACCTGCACGGTACCGAAGACGTGCGGATGACGTTCGATCAGCTTTTTGCAGATTCCGTCGCAGACGTCATTGATATCGAAAACGCCCTGTTCGCGTTCCATCTGCGCGTGAAAGACGACCTGCAGCAGCACGTCGCCGAGCTCTTCACAAAGCAGCGTTTTGTCGTCCTTGTTGATCGCTTCGATCACTTCGTACGTTTCTTCGATCAGCGAACGCTTGATACTCGCGTGGGTCTGCTCCGCGTCCCACGGGCAACCGCCCGGGGCGCGCAGGATTTGCATGATCTCACAGAGATCGTCAAACCCGTACTTTTCTTTCAGTTGATAGTCCACCATACAAGAAATACCTCATTATGGGATATTTTACCCCAATAATTTGAATTTTGCAAGGACTTTTGCAATTTTTTCTCCTTTTGGTAACATTTCCACATCATCTTTTGCAATTCCCTTGACTGCAAACAGCACAATGACGTAGAATCCGCCCCCGACGCAGATCGAAAGCACGGTCGCGATCTTCAGATGGGTCGGCAAAACCGCCGCCAGAAGCCGGTACGCGCCGAACGCGGACAGCCCGCAGGCCGCCGCCGCGAGGAAGGGTTTGAGAAAAACGGAGATGAAATTGAGCCGTACTTCCGTCACCCGCAGCAGCATGGTCAGGTTGATCGCCAGCATCACGGCGTACATCACGATCGTACTGACCGGCGCGCCGTGGATGTTGATATTCGGATTGCCGATCAGGATGAAGTTCATCGCAATTTTGATTGCGGAACCGATGGCGATCGTTTTGACCGGGATATCCATCCGTCCGACCGCCTGCAGCATATTGGTAATCGGCGAAGTTGTGGAAAACAGGAACATCCCGAGTCCGTAAACGACGAGCAGCGGCGCGGATATCGGCGCGGTATGCGCTTCGCTCGGATACAGAAGCTTGAGAATCGGTTCCGCGAGCGCCGCCATGCCGAAGCCGGCGGGCAGCGCGATCAGCATACAGATACGCAGCGCGGATTCGATCGTTACCTTGATCTCCTGCTTGTCCTTTCTCTGCCACGCGGCGGAGAGCACCGGAATGGCGCTGATGCCGAGCGTCAGCGTGATCGTCGGAATCAGATTGCGCAGGTTCAGCACGGAGCCGTGCGCCCCGTAGATATAGTTCGGGATGTTTTCGTCGAGCGTGCCGGCGGCGGCGATCGACGCGCCGTACATGCCCTTGATCACGTCGATACCGACTTCCACGGCGTGCGCGAGCCGGTTCCGGATCGTGAAGTCGTCGATCAGGTTCGAGAGGTTCAGGATCAGCGAGGTCAGCGCGATCGGCGCGGCAATGCGGATGATCTGCTTTTGCAGCGTCTTGTCGCTTTGCGGCGCCGGGGAATTGACCAGCTCTTCACGCGTGAAGCCGAGGCCCTTGCGTTTGGCGTGCAGGAACAGATAGATCAGGCCGACCATCGAGCCGATGGTCACGCCGGAGATCGCGACAGCCGCCGCGTAAGGGTACATCGCGGCGAGAAATTCCGCTTCGGAGTGCACGTCCTGCCCGAAGGCGTGGAAGAGCCCGTCAACGTTGCCGGCGTGGTAGCGGCTCAGCTGGTGCTTGAAATAGACCGTTGTCGCGGCGAGACCGACGACCATTTTGATCGCCGCTTCAATCACCTGCGACACGCCGGTCGGCGTCATGTTCCGCAAGCCCTCATAGTAGCCGCGGAACGACGACATCATACAGCAAAACAGGATGCACGGCGCCACAACGAGGACGCTGACATAGTTCATCGGCGCCTTTACCGCATAGGAATAAGGCACCGCCAACAGCATCAAAAGCAGCGTGCCCACGCCGCCGACGAGGAAGAACAGCTTGCGCGAGACGCGGAAGATCGCCTTTGCGTCGCGCATACGTCCCGCTTCGACGTTCTGGCTCACCATTTTGGAAACGGCGATCGGCAGACCCGCCATCGAGATCGCGTACAGCGGGTTGTAGATCGCGTAGGCGCCCTGGAAATAGCCGTAGCCCTCCGACGTGATCAGATTGACCAGCGGGATCTTATACAGCGCGCCGATGATTTTTACCAGAACGGTCGCGATTGCGAGCACGCCCGCGCCGGTCAGCAGCGACTGTTTTTTTCTTTCAGCCATGATGAACTCTCCTTATCCAAGAAATTCGTGCAGCAATGACGACTGCGGCACCAGTGCCGGGTCGATCGCGGGAAAGACGGCGAGCTTTTCCCGCAGCAGCGCCGCCGTCTCGTCGTAGGGACTGCCGGCAGGCAGAGAGGAAAGCAGCGCGGTCGCTTCGTCGCGAAAGACGCACGGCTCATAGGGGTGGATCGAATCGATCCGCAGATCGGCGCGGTCGGAGAACGGGAACAGATAGCGGTCCTCGCCCTTGCGCACGCCGCCCCAGAGATAAAACGTCAGATCAACGGGCGACGCGCGGAACTGGTAATCGCGCACCATGCGGCGGATAAAGCGCAGATCGCGCTTGGAAAACAGGATACTGCCGTTCTTTGTCACCCGCGTCGAAACGCTGACATAGAGCTTATACAGCGCCGTCTGGGCGAGCTGGTCGCAGATCAGCGGGTTCAGCGCGTGCAGCCCTTCGACAATCACAAGATCGTCTTTGCCGATCACAAGTTCCGTCGGCGTGTCCTCACGGCGGCGTTCAGTGAAACTGAAGCGCGGCAGGAAGCAGCGGTTTTCGCGGATGAGCGACTGCAGGCTCTTTTCGAGATACGGCAGATCGAGCGAATGCACGGTCTCGTAGTCGGGCGTCCCGTCTTCAAACAGCAGCGGTTCGCTCGGGTCAAGATAGAAGTCGTCGAGCGAGATCGTCCACGCTTTGACGCCCCGGGACGCGAACGCGTCTTTCAAAAGCCGGGCAGTCGTTGTTTTGCCGGAAGAGCTCGGTCCCGCGAGCATCACGAGCCGCACGTCCTTTTGGGAGAGCACGGTCTGCGCCGCCTGTTCCACCTGGTCGCGGAAGTCCGCTTCGCAAAGCTGGATGAAGCCGCGGGGATCCGACGAAGCCGCCTCGCAAATCTGTGCGGCGTCAAAAAAGCGTTTCACGCGTCTCAGCCTCCCTCTTGGGCGAACACCTCGTCGTAGAACGTCAGGATTCTCCTCTTGCGTTCGATCAGTTCGTCGAACCGGTCGATATATTCATACGGATATTTGTGGTTATAAATGCGTTCGAGATCGACGGAAAACGGCGAACGCAGCTTTGTCACGGCGCCCGCGCCGACCGCGAGCACCGTATGGGTCTCTTCCATCATAAAGATATTATAGCGGCAGGCATAGCCTTTCTTCGCCCAGCCGACGTTTTCGAGATTGCCCAAACAGTTGCTTTGGCGGTACATATAGTACGGGACGTAGCCCTCCTCTGTGAGCCGCCGCATCGCGTAGGAGAGCATCTCCCCTGCCGCTTCGACCGAGCCGGTCTCGAGCTGTTTCGTCACGAGCGTCGAGGCGCGTTTGTGCGCGAGGGTGTGGACCGTGATATTTTCCGGATCAAACGAAAGCGTTGTTTCCAGAGTATGCCGGAACGACGCAGGCGTGTCGGACGGCAGACCGGCAATCAGGTCCATATTGATATAGTCAAAGCCGTGGCGCCGCGCCATCTTCAGTGCGTCTTTCGTCTGTTCGCTCGTGTGGCGGCGGCCGATCGTGCGCAGCACGTCGTCGTTGAACGTCTGCGGATTGATACTGATTCGCGTCGCGCCCGCCTGCCGGATGACGTCGAACTTTTCGTCCGAGACGGAGTCCGGACGTCCGGCTTCGATCGTGAATTCCGTCTCCGGCGTCAGATCGAAGTTTCGGCGGATCGCGTCGGTGACGGTTCTGAGGTCCTGCGCGGACAGCGCGGTGGGGGTCCCGCCGCCGATATAGACGCTTTCGAGGTGCAGGTCGCGCTGTTTCGCAAGCGCGGCGGTCTCTTCCAGTTCCCGGCAAAGCAGCGCCACATAGCGTGGGATCAGCTTTTTCGCCTGGTCGTTGGAATGAGAAACGAAGGAGCAGTAGCTGCAGCGGCTCGGGCAGAACGGGATCGACACATACAGCGAAAACGACCGCGGCGTACTTTCCAGCGTGATCGGCGTTTCGGTCTTTGCGACCGAGAGCGCGAGCGCGGTCTTTTCTTTGCTGACGCGCAGCTCCGTCTGAAAATAGGTCGTCGCCGCCTCTTCACCGAAGCGGTTCGACAGCACCAGCATCAGCTTCGCGGGACGCACGCCGGTGAGGATCCCCCACGGCGGCGTGTAGCCGGTGAGCTCGCGCAGCAGATCGTACAGGATCTGCACCATGCGGCGCTCGTAGAGGTCGTCGTCGCGTTCGCCGAACACGGCTTCTTCGCGCGACACCGTCAGCGTTTTTGCGGCGGTTTGACCGAGCAGAGAGAAGGAAACCGTGATCTCCGCGCCGTCTTCCAGCGGTGAAAGTGACGTTAATACATAGTCGGCTTCGTCGTTGCGCGCGTCCGTCACGGCGATCTTTGTCGAAGGAAAAAAGACGCGCAGCAGCTTTTCGGTCTCATATTGAAACGTGTGATTGTCAATTACCAGATTCATGGGAAACTCCCGAATATCTCAAAGATACGGATTGTATTTGCGCTCATGGGAGAGCGTGGTCTGCGGACCGTGTCCGGGGAAAACGGTGAAATCTCCGTCCAGCGCAGCGAGCTTCCGGACCGACTGCAGCAGTTCTTGTGTGTTGCCCGTCGGCAGATCGGTCCGCCCGACGGATTCCTGAAACAGCGTATCGCCCGCAAACAGATTGTTTTCCAGCAGATAACACACGCTGCCGCGGGTGTGCCCCGGCGTGTGCAGGACGCGGATCTTTCCGCCGGCAAACGGAATCGCATCGCCGTCGCGGACGGTCAGGTCGGCGTGTTCCGCGCGCGAGAGATTACCGAAAAGCGGGTGGCACAGCGACAGGCTGTCGTCGGTCAGAAAGGCCGTCTCACTCTCGTGCATCACGATCTTCCCGCCGAAAGCGTCCTGCATCCTTTTCAGTCCGAGAATGTGGTCGTGGTGTCCATGGGTCAAAAGGATATATTTGAGTCGGTCGATCCCCATGTCGCGCAGCGTCCGCGCGAGCGCGTCGTCGTAATCGCCGGGATCGACGGCAAAGCTTTCGCCGGTATCGGCGTCCTTCACAAGATAGCAGTTCGTCGGCAGAAAGCCGACTTCGCAAATACGGATCTCAAGCTGCATATCAGGCTTTCCTTTCCCAGATCTCGCTGTCGAGCAGCATCGTCACCGGTCCGTCGTTGACGAGAGAGACCTGCATATCCGCGCCGAACGCGCCTGTTTCCACCTGCGTCACGCCGTTTTGCCGCAGCTGTTCGCAGAAATAGAGGTACAGCGCCTCGGCTTCGGCAGGCGGCGCGGAATCGGTGAACGAGGGACGGCGCCCGTGAGAGACGTCGGCGCACAGCGTGAACTGCGACACAACAAGCGCGGCGCCGCCGATCTGTGTCAGCGAAAGGTTCATTTTGCCGTTTTCGTCTTCGTTGATGCGCATTTCCGCGGTCTTTTTCGCGAGCAGGTCCGCCTGCGCCTTTGTGTCGCCGCGCATGACGCCGAGCAGAATCAGATAGCCTTTGTCGATCGCGCCGACTGTTGTACCGTCCACGGTGACCGCGGCGGACGCGACGCGCTGGATGACTGCTTTCATGAAAGGTACCTCCGGGAAGGGAATGAGGGGCTA
>JAFYDS010000098.1 GCA_017544665.1 Clostridia bacterium
AGATACTGCGCGCCCCAGACTGTTTCGAAGATCTCCTCGGTGGAGACGACCTTGCCCGCCCGCCGGCAAAGCAGAGAGAGAATCCTGAATTCGATCGGCGTGAGCGGGATTTCCTCGCCGTAGAGCGTGCAGGTATGCGTCTCGTTGTCAAGTGTCAGTCCCGCGTATTCGAACACATGCGACGGCGGCGCGTCGTTGTACTGTGTGCTGCGCCGCAACTGCGCCTTGATCCGCGCCATCAGTTCAAGCGGGCTGAACGGTTTTGTCACATAGTCGTCCGCGCCGAGCGAGAGCCCCTCGATCTTGTCGATGTCCTGCGTGCGCGCGGTGAGCATGATCACAGGGTAATGGTACTTTTCGCGGATCGCGCGGCAAAGCGCAAAGCCGTCCATATCCGGCAGCATGACGTCCAGCACGGCGAGGTCGTACGCGCCCTTTTCGATCGCGGCAAGCGCGTCGTTTCCGCTCAGACAGATCGTTGTTTCATAGCCTTCGTTTTTGAGATAAAGACCGACGAGATCGGCTATTTCTTTTTCGTCGTCCACAACCAGTATTTTCACGATAGTCCGCCTTTCTGAAAGCAGAAGAATTTCCCGTTTCCTTTTCGTGTCTATTGTACCACAAAACAAGGCAAAAGAGTTCTTAAGACTTTCTGAATTTTTCATGACGGAACTATGTTTTGATGAAATTATTAAAGAATATTAGAAAAGAGTAAAAAAGCGGCAAAATGTCTTTTCCTCTCGCTAAAAATAATGTAGAATATAGTGAATATAGAAAAAGGGAGGCAACTTGCCACATGGGTATGATCGTTATTGTGGATGATGATCCCGCCATCGCGCATCTGATTTCGGACGCGCTCGAAGACGAACAACTGGAGACCATAGTATTTGAAAACCCCGGCGCGGCGCTCAATTACATTCTTTCCGCGCCCCGTGATATCTCTCTGATCCTGCTGGACATCATGATGCCGAATCTGAGCGGTATGGAAATCTGCCGCACGATCCGTGACAAGGTGGACTGCCCGATTATCATTGTTTCCGCCAAAGGCAAAACGCTCGACACCGTGCTCGGCCTGGAAATGGGCGCAGACGACTATATTTCGAAGCCGTTTGTAGTCGAAGAATTCGTCGCGCGGATCAAGGCGCATCTGCGCCGCGAAAAGAGAACGGCGCTCTCCCCCGAGGAGGGTGTGATCCGCGTCGGCGAGATCCAGCTGCGCGTCGGGTCCTACGAAGTCTATAAAAACGGACAGGTCGTGCCGGTTTCGACCCGCGAGTTCCAGCTGCTGCAGTATCTGATGGAGAACGTCGGCAAGGTGCTCACGCGCGAGCAGATCTTCTCGCACGTCTGGGACACCGAGTTCGGCGACATCGGTACCGTCGCGGTCAACATCAAGAGCATCCGCGACAAGATCGACCCGGACAACAAGTATATCAAGACGGTCTGGGGCGTCGGCTATAAATTCATCAACGCGCGCTGACCACTGCACTGCCAAAGGAGTTCCCCCAAATGAAAAACGCACGCCGCCTGAATCTGATTATTGCGCTCGTCGCGCTGGTCGTGATCATTGTGTTCGCTTTTGTCTATAACGCTTCCGTGATCCGGCTTGTTACCAACGCAATTAAAGACGACCGTGAAGTACTCAAAAACTACAACGCTGATATTATCGTCAATCTGACGGAAGCTCAAAGCATCGATCAGTGGCAGGCGATCATTGACGAATACGACGAGATCATCATCTCGATCTGGGATGACGAGGCCACGCGTATCGTCTATACCACCGACCGCTCCCGTACGGCGCTGGATATCCGCGTCCGAACGCCGTTCAATTACGGCGAGCACGCCTACATGTTGACAAGCAGCATCTATCTGCTGCCGAACAACCACAGCTTTGCCCGCGACCTGACCTGGTTCATTCTGGTAGAATTGCTGATCGGTTTAGCGGTGTTGGCGATCCTCGTCTTTGTCATCTACACGCTGATGCTGCGCCCGTACCGCCGGTTTTATTACATGCTGGGAGCCTATGAGCGCGGCGAAACGCCGAAGGAGCAAAAGCTGCGCGGCAATATCGGCAAGATCTATTCCCGCTTTGTGGAAATGACGCGCACGATCGACAGCCAGCAGCAAAACGAACGCCGGATCATCGCGTCGATCTCGCACGACATCAAGACGCCCCTGACGTCGATTCTCGGCTATACCGAGCGGCTGCGCAAAAGCGAGCTTTCGCCCGAAAAGCGCGAGCTGTATCTTTCCACGGTCTATTCCAAGGCGAACGAGATGCAGTCACTGATCGACGAGTTTGACGAATACCTCAGCTACCGGATGCTCAAGTCATCCTATGCGGAACGCTTTACGACGGAAACATTCTGTGAGCTTTTGGAAAGCGAGTTCAAGGAGGAATTACAGTACGCCGGGATCCGCTTTTCGATCCGCAACAACGCGCCCGGGGCGGCGGTCATGGTCGACCGTACCAAGGTACGGCGCGTCGCGGGCAACATCATCAGCAATTCGGCAAAGCACGTTCCGCCGTCGAACGGAATCATTGAAATCGTCATTGACGCCGACCGCAACGACCTCATCATCAAGGCCGCCGACAACGGCGACGGCGTCAAAGAGGAGGACCTGCCGTATATTTTCGATACGCTGTTCACGACCGACACGAGCCGCAGCGTCGCCGGACTCGGGCTATCGATCTGTAAAGAGATCGTGGAGTCCCGCGGCGGCACCATCTCGGCGGCGCCCTCCCAGTCGCTCGGCGGACTCGAGATTACGATCACCATTCCCCGTACATAAACGACCACAAAAACACAATGACCGCACGGCAGCAACGCCATGCGGTTTTTATTTCTGTCCGGCATCTGTTATCCGCCGTCAAACCTTGACTTCTTTTTCTCTTTCGAGTATTATATTTGATAGAGATTTCGATGGAGGAGGGACCAGTCGGATGCGCTTTTTCAGACGTCACAAAATCATCACCATCCTGCTCGCGCTGTTCCTTGCCTTTGTGCTGTTCGCAGTCGGCTATGTCTGGTACGTGCTCGACAAAATCAACCTGATTGAGCGCACGGGAAACGACACGCTGATTGTGCCGACCTACGCCGAAGAAGAGGTCGCGCCGGAGGAAGAAGAGGATATAGAAGACATCAAGCTGAACAAAGAGCAGTCCACCGCGCTGCTCGACGCCGACGCGCAGATCCGCGCGAACCTCGACGACAGCAAAAAGTGGTACAGCAACCAGGTCTTCAACGTCGTGCTGTTCGGCTACGATTACGGCAACAAGAGCTATCCCTACGGGCGGTCGGACGCGATGATCGTCCTCTCGCTCAACAAGACCGCGAAAAAAGTCAAAATCATTTCCCTCTCCCGTACCGCCTACGCCGCCATTCCGGGCTACAAAAACACCCGCCTGAGCCACGCGCACGGCTACGGCGGTCCCGACCTCGCGATCCGCGCGATCGAGCTGAACTACAAGTTCCGGATCGACCGCTTCGCCGCCTGCTCGTTCGACGGCTTCAAGCAGATCATCGATATCCTCGGCGGGGTCAAGATCGAGCTGACCGCCGCCGAAGCGCAGGTCATGCGCGAGCACTTTTCCGGTTTCAAATCCGCCGGGACGTACAACCTCAACGGCGAACAGGCGCTGCTGTATGTCCGTACGCGCAAGATCGACACCGATCGCGACCGCACCGGCCGGCAAAGAAAGCTGCTGATCGCCCTCGCGACCAAGGCGCGCTCGTTCAAATCGACCGACTATCTGTGGCTGCTCGACAAGATCTTGCCGCTTGTTTCGACCGACTTCACCAAGACCGAGCTGCTGCGGCAGGTCGCTTCCGTTCCGGGCTATCTCAGCTGGAACTTTGAACAGCACCTGATCCCAGCAAAGCCGTATAAGCTTGTTTTGCGCGACAACTTCGAGGTCATTCTGATGAACTGGCCGTATGAAGTTGACTATCTCCATGAGATCATGTATGAAGACGTGATCCCGAACTATGAGGACGCATAAATGAAACCATCTCCCCCGCTGAAAAAGAACGACAACATCCGTCTCGCTGTCACAGCATTCTCTGCCCTCGGGACCGGCATCGGCCGCCACGAAGGTTTTACGGTATTTGTTGACGGCGCGGTGCCGGGCGACGTGATCGACGCGCATATTATCAAGGTCAAGCCGACCTATGCCGTTGCGATCGTCAAACAAGTCGTCAAACCTTCACCGGACCGGATCGTTTCCGACTGCCCCGCGGCGGAGCGCTGCGGCGGCTGCTCGTTCCGTGCGCTCTCCTACAACGCGGAGCTGCGCTATAAAAAGCAAAAGGTGCAGGATGCGCTGACACGCATCGGTGAGCTCAACGTCACGGTGGAAGAGATCCTCACAACCGGAGAGACCGCCCGCTACCGCAATAAGGCGCAGTATCCGCTGTCGCTCGGGACGGACGGCAAAACACGGATCGGCTTTTACGCAAAGAAGAGCCACCGCGTGATCGACTGCCGCGACTGCGCGCTGCAGCCGGCGTCGTTCGCCGCGCTGCTCAACGTGATCGCCCACTGGGCGGCAAAGTACGGCGTGACGATCTACAACGAAGAGACGCACAAGGGTCTTTTGCGGCATATCTATCTGCGCAAGGGCTTCGCGACGGGTGAAACAATGGTCTGTCTCGTCGTGACAAAACCGGACGTTCCGCATGCTGACGCGCTGATTACGGACCTGCTCGCCGCCGACCGCAGCGTCTGCAGCGTCGTTTTGAACGTCAACCCGGACAAAACGAACGTCGTCCTCGGGCAGACGTGCCGGACGCTCTTCGGTAAAGACACGATCGAAGATGAGCTGTGCGGCCTGCGGTTTTCGATCTCTCCCCTCTCGTTTTACCAAGTCAACCCGAAGGCGACCGAGCTGCTCTATGGGAAGGCGGCCGAATTCGCCGCGCTGACCGGAGACGAGACCGTGCTCGACCTCTACTGCGGCGCGGGTACGATCGGGCTTTCGATGGCACACAGGGCGAAGGAAATCATCGGCGTCGAAGTGATCCCGGCGGCGATCGAAAACGCGAAAGCGAACGCCGCGCGCAACAGGATCGGCAACGCGCGCTTCCTTTGCGCCGACGCAGCAGAAGCGGCAAAGCAGTTTGAAGCGGAGGGCCTCTCCCCGGACGTGGTGATCCTCGACCCGCCGCGCAAGGGCTGCGACGAGAGCGTCCTCACGGCCGTGGCAAAGATGGCGCCAAAGCGCGTGGTCTACGTCTCCTGCGACCCGGCGACGCTCGCGCGCGACTGCAAGCGCTTTGCGGCGCTGGGGTACAGAGCGGAGAAGGCCGTCGCCGTGGATCTGTTTCCGCGGACGGTGCATGTGGAGTGCGTCGTGTTGTTCACGCGAACCGAAGCTGCGGCTGCAATGTTTGCCGCGATACAGGAGGGGCATTACATTCGGACAGGAAGGAGTCAATCAAAGAATGATGAAAGCCTTCACTGAAAGAAATATTGTAGTGAATCGATCATTATATGAGGATCAAGTGAAATGGGAATCCTGATTTGCGGGCTGAATGGTGCGGGAAAGAGCACGTTGGGAAAAGCGCTTGCATCCCGCTTGGGATATGCGTTCATCGATAACGAGGATCTGTACTTTCCGAAAAAGGGATCGGTATATGACTATTCCAATCCGAGAAGCAAAGAAGAAGTCGTGCATGCATTGAAGTCAAGGATCAAGGACAATCCTCGATTCGTATTCGCTGCGGTGAAAGGCGATTACGGAACCGAATTCATAAATGCCTTAGACCATATTATTCTGGTTGAAGTTCCAAAAGACGTCAGAAGTCAACGAGTGAGAACTCGATCATTGCAACAGTTCGGCGACAGAATATCTCCGGGTGGCGCGCTTTACGACAAAGAACAAAAATGGTTTGCCCTTGTAAACAGTCGACCTGATGATTATGTTCTTACGTGGCTGGAAACAATCGAATGTCCTGTGATAAGGGTAAACGGAACTTTAGCAATAGAGGACAATATCAAATACTTAATGTCTGTGCTTTCATGACGGTATACGTCATTATAAATATTGACCACTTGTTCGTGATTTGCGTTCGGCGCATCGGACGCAATCACAAGAAAAAAGGAGCGATCATCATGCGTAACGTGAAAAAAGCAATTGCCGTACTGCTTTGTGCGGTACTGACCCTGTGCTGCTTTGCCTTCCCCGGGGCCGCCGAAAAAGCATTGCCGGAGAGCGAACACCCATACCTAAACGACTTCACCGCGGAATGGGACTGCGGCGTGCCGGGCGCGAAGGGCTTTTATCTGACTTTTTCAAAGGATACGGTCTTTGAATGGGGAGAACTGACCTTCACTAATATTACCAACGGCGAAACGGAGACTTATACCATTCCCGAATGGCGCGAGCTGTACGAGACTGACCGCGATTCGTATATCGCAATCAGTGTGCTGATCACCGTCGGCGTGATCAAGGTCGACGAAAAGCCCGGCGACGTGCTGACACTGACCTGCGGCGACGAGGAGATCGACTCATTCTCCGGCGACGAACTGGCGGGCAGGACCCTGTATATCCCCCATGAATCCGTCCATCTGACGCTGACCACCGACGCAGAGGGCACGGATAACGGGTTTACCGTAACCGGAGTCTCCGCCAGCGCGCCGGAGGGCGTCAAGACGATTTCTTATTCCTATGACGGAAAAACGGCGGAAAAGATCGTATGCTACAGCGAAGGAGAGACCGCGACCGCAGCCGACATCGGCCATGTGTATGACGGCAGGGCCTGCATCGGCTGGAGCGACACGGTCGGCGGCAAAGCAAAATATGACGCGGGCGACGAGATTGCAATGACAAAAGACTTTTCGCTGTACGCGGTATATGAAGATATTATTCTGAAGCCGGAAGAGGCCTACAACTTCGATAACACCTACGATCCGTTTACCGTCAAGTCTTATCCGATCACAAAGCCGTCCGGCGAAGAGCTGTTCAACTACATCCCCTATTATATGACGAAGGAGGACTACGCCGCCCTGCTGAAAAACCTCAGCAAGGTTTATGCGCTGTCCCCGTCAATGTACCCGTTTGCAGGCACCGATCTTGCGCTGGCTGCGAGTTATCCGCTGCGCAGCTTCATGGGGTCTTGTTACGGTATCTCCATCACCTCCGCGCTGCAGCACCTTGGCATGATCGATATGCTGCCCATACAGGCGGGCGCGCAGAACGTGCGCGATCTGGAGCCGACGCAGGAGCTTGTCAGCTTCATCAACTATTATCAGGCGCAGGCCATGCGCGGCATGATCATGGACAACGTCGCGGTGAAACCCGGCAGCACGAACTATACGCTGCAGCTGCGGCAGCTCTATGACACCGTCAAAGCCGGCAATCTTGTCCGGTTCGGCTTCTCGCTGCTGCAAAACCCCACGCCCAACCATGAGATATTGATCATCGGTGCTTACGACGATCTGAAGGGCAACCATGTTCTGCTTACCTACGATTCCAACTACGGCAGCTATTTCGCGCAGAACGATATCATCACCACCTTCGTCATCAGCCCCGACTTCACTTATATGGAATCCGAGCAGTACAACTACGTTTACAGCTTCTATTGGTCGGATGATTTCAGCGGGTTCGAGTCCTTCAACGTGGACGGCAGCGGCAACCTCTTCGCGTTCCAGAAAAGCCTGATCGCCCGCATCAAAGCACTCTTTGCCCTGCTGAAGGAGTTGTTGCAGACAAAGATCGATTCCGCAGCGGCAAGTTAAAGAAAGATGATATAAAGCTTGCAGCAAATCATTTTAGACATCATTGAATGGTTTCATGTTTGATTGCTTTGACCATATGGAGGAAAATAATATGTATATTACAAATACAGCAAAACTGGTGGAACAGTTATCCCTTTTTATCTCCTATGTGCAAGAAAAGGACGAACGTTCAAGTTTTATCAGTTTTCGTGACAGCACTGGATTTCTTGGACGAGAGGAAGACTATAAATCTCGCATTGCTGAAGAAGCTCGTAAAGAACTGAATTATTGCAGTTGGAATGAATCTTGGGTTGGAACTGGTCAAATTGCCGAATGTGCAAAAAGAGCAATGAATAAAGCTTTCAATCTTGTGAATAAGAATCAGCAGATTGATTTTAAGAATCGTCTTGATCCTAATCATCCAAAGTATCGTTCTGAATCTGAACGTGTTCTTTATGACATTTATCGAAATCCCCTCTGTAGAGAATCCACTGCCTTTACAAACGCCGTAGAAGCATTCGGGGCAAAATATGACACGATTGCTTTTTTATTCTTTATTAAAGACGATACTCGTTTTCTTCCAATTAGCACAGGACATTTTGACAAAGGCTTTTCCACTTTGGAAATCGATTATCAAACCTCTTACCAGTGCAGCTGGGAAAACTATAAAGGGTTTATTGAGATTATCAGAGAAATTCGAGCCGTTATGGAAGAACTGCTTCCCATGCAAGGAACACCAAGATTAATCGACGCACATTCTTTTATTTGGGTTATCCAGCAAGACAGATTCATTAATTGGTTTCCTAGTGCAGAACAAAAAGTTCAAATTGAACAGACTGCCGAGAAACTAATTCAAAATGTAGTATCAGGTTCGGGCGGTCGTCGAAGCATTACTTCAAGCACGTTTATTAGAAGTGCTGAAGTTGTAAAAGAAACCCGAAAACGTGCAAATGGCATATGCCAGTATTGTAATAATCCCGCTCCCTTTACTGATAAAAAAGGGAATCCTTATCTTGAGGTACACCATATTATTTGGCTCTCGCGTGGTGGTGAGGATAGTTCAACCAACACGGTTGCACTATGCCCAAACTGTCATACACGGATGCATATTTTGGATAAACCAGAGGACATAGAAATACTGAAAAAAGCTATTGATTCCACTACATAAACTCTTTATACTGTTGCGTTTTGTATCCGAGGTGAACCATGACTGACTACCCTCTTATCATCAAACAAATGCAGGCGCTATCGGAGGTCTCCGCCGACCCGACCCCCGTGATGGCCAACGTGTCGTCACTGCTGTATCACGCTATGGAGGACGTCAACTGGGCGGGCTTCTATCTCGTGAAAGACGGGGCGCTGCTGCTTGGCCCGTTTCAGGGCAAAGTCGCCTGCGTCAGAATCGAAAAAGGAAAAGGCGTCTGTGGCACCGCATGGGACGAGGACAGCTTGCAGCTGGTCTGCGACGTTCACGCGTTTCCGGGACACATCGCCTGCGACAGCGCGTCGCGGTCCGAGATCGTTGTGCCGGTCCATCGCGACGGTGACGTAATCGCGGTACTCGACATCGACAGTCCCCTCCCCGCGCGGTTCACGGAGGATGACGCGGCGGGACTGACGGCGCTGGCCGAAGCGATGGAAGCAATCATCAAACAAGGTGAAGCATCATGATCGACATCTCTCTGCTCAGCAGCCGGTTCGACGTCCGCAGGCTGGATGACGCCGACGCTGCCGCCATTTTGGCGCTCTGTCAGGAAAACACGCAGTTTTATCAATACTGCGAAGCCGAACCGACGATGGAACAGGTTCTGCAAGATCTGCACATCACGCCGCCCGACACGGACCTGTCGTCCAAGTATTACGTCGGGCTTTATCAGGACGGCGCGCTGATCGCCGTGATGGATCTCATCGACGGCTATCCGGAGGAGGACGTCGCTTTCATCGGTTTTTTCATGATGAAGAAAGCGCTGCAGGGCCGGCAGATCGGCTCGTCGATCATCCGCGAAGCGGCGGCATATCTGAAGTCCATCGGAAAGCATTTCATCCGTCTGGCGATCGACAAAGACAACCCGCAATCCACCCACTTTTGGCAAAAGAACGGCTTTCTTGTTGTCAAAGAAGTGGACCGCAACGGCTGGACGCTGCTGGTCGCGGAGAAAACGCTCTGACAGCCTCCGCACGGCATGCATACAGAAAGGAACACAGCATATGGATATCAAATGGGTAAACGGCTCTGAAATCAGCGTGCGCGTCGATCGTGACGCAGTCGTGATCTCCGCCAACAGAGAAGGACTGATTTCGCTTGCCGGGCAGATGGCCGCCCTTGCCAACGAAGAGACGGGAAGTCACATCCATTATGACGAAAACAATGCGCTCGAAACGGGCTCGGCGGAACTGGTCGTTGAACGCATTAGCTGAAGACTGAAAAAACAAAACATGAAAAAACTGCCCAACATCATCACAGGCAGCCGCATCTTGCTCAGTGCCATGCTGCTGTTTTGCCCGCCGCTGTCAGCGCCGTTTTACGCGGTCTATCTTGCTGCAGGCGGCAGCGACATACTGGACGGCTTTCTTGCGCGCAGGCTGAACGCCGCAACCCCGCTCGGCGCAAAGCTGGACACGGCCGCCGACCTTTCGTTGGTCGCGGTCTGCCTGATTCGGCTGCTGCCGGTGCTCAACGTGCCGCGGTGGCTGGTCATCTGGATCGCCGTGATCGCGCTGATCAAAGCGGTAAATCTTGTGTCCGGCTTTGTGATCAAAAAGCAGTTTGTCGCGCTGCACACGGTGATGAACAAAGTCACGGGCGCCCTGCTCTTTTTGCTGCCGCTGACGCTGGCGTGGATCGACCTGCGCTGCAGCGCAGCAGTCGTTTGCGCGGTCGCGACATTTGCGGCCGTACAGGAGGGCCACTTTATCCGAACAGGAAGAGTGTCATAAAAGGAGACGATACCATGAACGATCCTATCAACCAAACCACCATCTACGTCGGTCTCAACGACGCGCTGACGGGCGTACAGAAGTTCAGTACGGAAAAGTACCTTTCAATTCTGAAAAACGTCTGCCGCAGTTACGGCGTCGCCTTCTCCGTCCATCAGATCAACGGCGGCTACTGCCACGAGGACGGCCGCTACACCGAAGAGATCACGCTCGCGCTGATGCTTTTGGGCGTGGACGAATCGGTCGTGCTGGAGATCGCAAGAGATCTTTGCGCGTTCTTTCACCAGGAAAGCGTGATGGTCGCGTCGTCCCCCTGCTCGGTCGTCTTTGTCAAAGAGCAGCTCGACTGACGGGGGCGAAAAATGGAGATCGGCAACCTCTTTTA
>JAFYDS010000002.1 GCA_017544665.1 Clostridia bacterium
GAACGGCAAAAATTGCGTTTCCCCGATGAAAAATATTATGCTGTCTGGTATCGCCGCACCGCAGATGAAATACCGCCGAAAGACTATACCGTAATCTTCGGACATACTCCGACAGGCCATTACCAAAAGGATCAGGTTTTACGCATCTGGCACGGGGATCATCAAATCGGTATTGACTGCGGAAGCGGATACCCAGATGCAGCAGACCGTTGGGGTTTTCTGTATTATGGGCGCCTTGCCTGTTTACGGCTGGACGACATGAAGGAATTCTATTCCGAAGAACCGTATGGGGAGATTGCGTCATAATCATTATCACCTTGACGGAACTGCCCTATGAGAAAAACGATTCAAAACAGTGTGTGGCAACCGCTGTTCTACCCCTATTGAATAGGGTATAACCTGCTACAAAAAAGAAAAGAGGTAAAAGAAATGAATTTGAAAGAAGCATTCCGGTATCAGAACAAACTGAGCACGTTCATGGGAGAAGCGCAGTGCATTCTGGGACGTGACTCCAACGTGACGAAGGTGGAGAACACCTATCTGCGGCGCAAAGCAGCACCGGACGAAGAGGACGAAACCGTTGTGGTTACGCCGGAAACCGAATACGCTGATCAGATCACAAACGTGGCGAAGTTCCTTCTGTTTTTGCTGGAAGAAAAGGGCAGGCTGGCTGCGTCAATTCGCGCTGCAAAGAACGAATTGGACATTGATCTGGACAGCGAGGTCAGCCTCAATTCGACACGACAGGAAATCTCAAGGATTCTCTATCACTTGAATAACCTGTGAGCCAGCGAACAGGTGGTTTCCAACGGAGGTACGGGTTACCGCTTCAACGCAGAGGGCAACCAGATTTCCTACCGCTGCGACGTGAGGCGTGTAACAACGATCAACTATGACCGCAACGTGATCCGCAGTATGCTTGCCCGTCTGAACGACACGTCAGATGAAACCTCTGCAAAGATCGATTTGTGCATGGTCACCGCATCTGTGGACTACACGCCGCCGTTCAATGTCAATGACAGCTTTGCCGACGCGTTGGATGCATATATGCAAAAAGCCGGAGCATGACGCTCCGACACAGTTCGACCGTTTCGTATACGGCAGGATTCGGGAATGTGGATACCGGTTCAGATGCAGATGAACTATAACGCTGCACAATCCAACAGCATTTAAAAATGGGAAGGCTCACCCTACGAGTCGCAAAAAGGAATAACAGTGTCATCGCTTCAGTCACCGATATACACAATAACACCCTTGCGCGATTTCGCAAATTTGCTCTCTCGCCACATTCTCTCTTACATCTCCATTTTCAGACACAGGTTGTCTACCTCGCTGGTTACGAGTGTATAATCGCGATCCTTTGAGATCGTCTTTTCCGCCGACCGGAGCTAAAGCGTGACATGTCATGCGGCGGCACCGGAACGCGATAAATGGTTGAAGTAATCTCGGATTCTGTCGTATACGAAGCGGTCGAATTGTTTGTCTATTACTGTCAGTGTAATCAGAAAGGCAATTCATCATCTGCATCAGTTTTCAGATACAAACGCAGGAAAACTGCCTGTTCGCGCTGCTCCATTTCTTCGGGATCCTTAAACCCTCTCAAATAAGCAAGCCTGTTCCATAATTCCCCGATTTCCTGGTAGATTTCATCATGGGCGCCTGGCGGTTCGTATCCGTAACTAAGCTGCCGGTCGAGTTCGATCCACATTTCCCTTTCTTCGATCTTTTTGAGGATTTCTTTCTTTTCCCGCGTCATGCCTGCCACCTCCTTATGTTGGATACCCGTCGGCATCTACGCGGTAGGAAAGCTCCATTTTCGAGCAAGCCTTGACAAACTCTGCCGCACACCGGATCTGATCGGCTGCTGTAA
Source organism: Clostridia bacterium (assembly GCA_017544665.1). Classification (GTDB taxonomy): domain Bacteria; phylum Bacillota; class Clostridia; order Oscillospirales; family Acutalibacteraceae; genus UBA6857. The sequence goes on from JAFYDS010000002.1 coordinate 1,871, forward strand.
GGAGTTCGTCAACGTCAGGGCTGCCGCCCATCCGGCTGACCGCTGCGCTGATCTCGAAGTGCCCGGCTTTGATTTGCTTTTCAATATCACAGCGGTTAAAGTCGAGCGTCTCGAAAACGGTAATGGTCGCGTAGCGTGTTTCGCTGTCAATTTCAATCCAGCAGCCGCCCTTCGGATCGGTACTGCTCTTAAGCCCCGTTTCCGTCGCCTTTGCCATGATCGCCTGTACAATTTCGTTCCGTGTCATTGCGTTTGCCTCCTTGCTTTTGTTGGTCACATATTACCGTACAATCCTTTATATATCAACATATTTCTGCGGATAATCAGGGCATATATTGCACGAAGTTTTGAGCGGATAATTGTGTATGATACACAACAAAAAAGCCCGCAACCCAAGACGCACAGATCTTGGATTGCGGGAATGTGTAGTGTGTGTTAATACCAGATCCAGCCGAGCAGCAGGATGCGGATGATCCATTGCCACCAGGTGTACTGCACAGTCACCGTACAGCTTGCCGTTCTGCCGTCTTCGGTTGTCGCGGTGACGGTTGCCGTGCCTCTGCCTGCGGCGTACAGGCTGCCGTTTTTCGGATCGACTTTGACGACAGCGTCGTTACTGCTTTTCCATGTAACGGCGTCGTTCGCCGTCAGGACCGCTTTCTGCCGATAGATCAGCTGCATTTGCGTTTGACTGATGGTCAGTGCTTTGGTTTCCGCCTCGGTTTCGGTCTCTGTTTCGACCGGGAACGACAGCGGGACTTCGTAGTCCGTGTTGACCTCCGACAAATCACTGCCCGATTCGCCCGTCAGCGGCACTGACGGCAGATCGCCCGCATGGACGAGAATCGTCATGCCGAACGCCGCCAGAACCAGAAGAATTGCGAAATATACACCTATCTTTTTCATGCGTGTTCTCCTTACCGCAACGGTATCGCGGGCATGTCATAGCTTCCTTTTTGCGCGTCGATTACCGTCAGAGTTTCGCTTTTTATTGTCGTCTCGGTCGGTTTCGCCGTTGTCGGGACGCCGGTCGTTTTCGGCGCGCCGCTTGCGGTGGTTGTCGGCGCGTCGGTCATTTTCGGCGTTCCGTTTGAAATGCTTGTCGTCGTTTCCGCAGCTTTTCGCGTTGTCGACGGGGCATTGGTCTTTGCTGCGGTTTCGGTCACGGCGGAACGAGCGGTCGCTGTCTCTGCGGTGTTTTCCGAAGCAGGCTGCTGTGCATTGGTTGTACCCTGCGCCGTTGTCGTGTCGGGCTTCGCGGCGAACGTGCCTGCAGCGGTTGTCTGTGCGGAGGAAGCACGCGTTGTCTGTCCTGCCGTTGTTTCCTCTTCAAGCTGCAGCATGACCTCCTGTTCATAGTCTGACGACACGATTTCGAGCGCGGTCTGTGACTCGGTCGCGGAAGTGTCTTTTGCTTGATCCTTTTGTGCGCAGCC
>JAFYDS010000099.1 GCA_017544665.1 Clostridia bacterium
AAAAAACGAGGATGAACTCCGCCTCTTCGGACGTGTTCCCTCGTCGGTTACCACGGGTAAGCAAACATGTCAGCCTTTCAAAGCCAAAAGATTTGTTACGCAGTGTGTCTGTCATTGCTTGGCAATGCTTCTGTATTCACTTGTTATACTATAATTCAATTCTCCGGAAAAGTCAACAGTTTTCCCGATATTTCCCCAGAATATTTTTACTTGTGCGGGACGGTCTCGGTGCGCGTCGCGGTGGTATCGTCAAAGAGCGGACGGCTGACGGGCGTTTCGGCGGTCGGCAACGCGCATAGTCTCTCGTCGCGGACGGAGAACGCGGCTTCGAGCGGATGCGACTGGAACCGGACCGCCCACGCGCCGGTCTTCGTCGTCAGGATCCCCGTCTGCCCGTATGAAGCGTCGTCCTCCATCGAGAGGGCGCACAGGGTCTTTTCGGCGTCCTCTGCCGATACGCCGCAGAACGCCTGCAAGGTCGCGCTGCATTCGCGCAAAAAGGCGTCCTTTGTCTCGTAGTCAAGCGGCAGCGCTTCGCCGTTCGCGCTGCGCTTGCGCAGCAAAACGCGGCATTCATACAGCGCGCCGGATTCTTCCGCGAGAAAGCGCAGTGTCAACCGGTCGGACAGCGGCAGACAGTACCCCGCCCCGTCCGTTTCCTGCGTCTGATAGAGGTCCGCGATTCCGAGTGGGAGCGACAACCGGCTGCGGGCGCGGAGGTAACCAGAGAGGTCCATAGGCGAAGCCGCGGCGCAGGCACACAGCGCGGCGAGCAGCAGCGGCAAAATGACGGCGGCGGTTCGTTTCAAGGCGCTCTCCCCTTTCGGAAAAGCTTATGCTTCGGAAGGAGAGAATATGAGGGAATGGAAAATATGCGTAAAAAACGACCGTCGTGATTTGCACGGCGGCCGTTTTCCTGCTGTTTTACACCAGATGCTTTTCTTCCACGAGCGCGAGGAGATCGCCTACTGTCTTCAACTGCGCGATGTCCACGTCGGGGATCTTGATGTTGTATTCGCGTTCCACTTCCACAGCAATGTTGACGAAGTCGAACGAGTTGAGCCCGAGGTCGGAACGCAGTTTGGAATCCACGGTCACTTCGTCGGGATCCACGTCCACGAAATCAGAGATGATAGCGATGATTGCCTTTAACTTTTCGTCCATGTTCTGTATCCTCCGTTTCTTATTCTTTCACCTGAAGTTTGTCAAGCAGGTCGCCGATGGTGATCTGCGGGTTTTCCACGGCGATGCGCAGCACCTGCTCCACGCCGTCCTGGAAGCGGTCAACGTCTTCGACCGAAATGAAATGGGTGCGGTGCTGATAGGTCACCTTGATGGTGCCGTTCTTGACGTCCTTCATCGCGAAGGTGTAAAGCACCATGACATAGCGGCCGATCCCGTAGCCGACGAACTCATAGTCCCAGTTGTTCATCGTGTCCCCTTCGAGCGGGAACCACGAGAACATCATCGTGCTGGACGCGGACGCAGGACCGTAGTTGAACACGCGGCGCTGCAGGTTGCGGTACTCGAGGTACGGATAGTCCATGTGGCGGAACGCCCACATCTGCTGTTCACGCAGCAGGTGGATCGCGTCCATGAAGGTGTCTTCATCCTTGAGCACCATCCGCCACGGCAGCGGCGCGGCGTAGGTGCCGCCTGAGCGCTTTTCGCTCAGCGTGCGGCGGCGCGGGCAAAGCGGAATGAAGTAGGAATCGAGCACATGGTTGTTGATCTTCGACAGGAAGATGCGCATCGCGAGCTGGATCAGCAGTTCGCCGCCGACTTCGTTGTCGTCCATGAACTTGATGATTTTCTGGCTGTCTTCGTAGGGAATGACCTTCTTTGTGAAGCCCGCCTTGTCGTGGATCGGGTCAAAGAGAGACACGTACTTGACGTTCGGGTCCTTCTTCTTTTTGCGTTCGGCTTCAAGGAACTTCGGACCTTCGATACCCATGTAGGTCGGTTCGCCGTCGCGGGTGATGTATTCCTCATAGGCCTTTTCTTCGCGCTTGAGGTTTTCGGGGTCGGCGATCCACGCCAGTTCCTTCTTGATGCCGTCCTCGTATTTACCGAGCGGCTTCGGCATGGGCGCGCCCTCTTTCAGATGGTCATAGACCGCAAGCAGATCGTTAAAGAACAGGAAGCAGGCGGAGTTGTCCATCACAAGGTGATGCACGCAGATGTAAACGCCCCAGCGGCCGTCGAACGAGCGGAAGAACTTGATGCGGTAGGTCTCGTCCTTGAGCATGCGGATCGGCGTCTGCGCGTCGGCGGTCAGGGTCGCGATCTGCTCCTCTTCGGTCTTGAACTCGAGGACGGGCACGTCGTCGATGACGTACTTGTCAAGGAAGTACTGCTTGATCTTGCCCTTTTCCTTGAAGAAGCGCAGGCGCATACAGTCGTTGCGTTCGATCTCGATGTTCAGCGCCTGCTTCATCACGTCGAAGTCGATTTCTTTGGTGGTCAGAATGGATTCGGGGATCTGCGTCACCTGCTTGTGGAAGAAGGAATACTTCAGCATGAACTGGATCATGTCCTGCGCAGGGGTCAGATCATAGACGGGTCCGGTGATGTTCTTTTTCATAATAGGTCTCCTGTATATGTATATTTTTGGTATGCATTATAACGCGGCGGTGGGACGGATCAGCTTGCCGCTGCCGGTACGCGGGAAGGGCTCCGAACGCAGCTTGAACGAGGCGATCACGTGCGACGGCTTCGCGGTGAGGTTCATCGCGTCGATCATCGCTTCGATGACGGCGCTGACGTCGTCGATCCGGTTATCCTCAATGTAGCCGTAGTTCGGATAGATCTCCGCCACGATACAGTCTTTTTCCGCATAGACGACCACTTCGTCGACGATCGGCTCCTGGTCGAACTTCTTTTCGATCGCTTCGGGCGAAACGTTTTCGCCGTTGGAAAGGATGATGAGATTCTTCACGCGGCCGGTGATGAACAGCTGGTTGTCAGGGGTGAGATAGCCGATGTCGCCGGTCTTGAGCCAGCCGTCCGCAGTGAACATCGCTTTCGATTCCTCGGGCATTTTATAGTAGCCGAGCATCTTCGTCGGGGTCAGGACCTGAATCTCGCCGTGATGGATCCGCGCCTTGCAGACGTCGATCACGCGGCCGACGGAGTCCTTCGCCGCGCTTTCGTCCGGGACAGAGATCCGGCAGCCCGCTTCGGTCATGCCGTAACCCTGCCGCAGATAGATCCCGAATTTGTCATATTCCTCGATGAGGGCGGGGTCGAGATAGGCGCCGCCGGAGATCAGCCACTTCATATTGTGACCGAAGACCTTTCTTGCGGCGTCGCGCGGCTCCATGTCCGGGTTGCGGGCGAGCACCGCCTTGACGCGCCGCAGCAGCGTCTGGGCGATCATCGGGACGACGCGCATCACGCGCGGCTCAAAGAGCGTCAGGTTCTGCACCACGTTGCGCAGATCGCCGTTGAGCGCGACCTGCAGGCCGTCCTTCAGGTTTTTGAGGTAGTCGCCGGTGAAGCAATAGACGTGGTACATCGGCAGCACGGACAGCGCCGTGTCGGTCTCGTTGAAGATGTCGGTGCAGTAATCGTGATACATGATATTGCCGACAAGAGCGTTCGTCGAAAGCATAACGCCCTTGCGCACGCCGGTCGTGCCGGAGGTGAAGATCATGCACGCGCAGGCTTCGGGATCGACCTCATAGTCGGACAAAGACGCACAGTCGCAGTTGTCGTCATAGGTTTTGTAGATCTCGTTGAAATAGGATTCGTCGCCGATGTTGACGGCAAACTGCAGGCCGGGATAGCCTTCTTTGATCTGGGCGGCTTTCGCGGCGAACTCGTTTTCGAACAGCAGCAGATCGACGTCGGCGCGTTCGAGCAGCTTTGTCGCTTCCGACGCGGAGATATCCGGCGAAAACGGGATCGCGACATTGCCGGAGATCAGGATGCCGGTCAGGCAGGTGATGTATTCGTAGCTCGTTTTGCTGATCAGCGCCACGTGCATCCGCTCTTTGGAAAGCGAACGGATCCAGCGGCAGACCGCGAGCGCGTTCTGCTGTGTGGTGCGGTAGCTGCGTTCTTCGATCTTACCCTCGCGGACAAATTTGATGAACGTTTTATCTTCATAGATCTGCGCGGCGCGGTCGATCAGCTGGCGCACCGTCGGGGTCAGGTTTTCAGACATAAAGTAGCTCTCCTTTTTGCGTCATGGATATGAGCCGCGGTTCACCCGTTCGAGCCGTTTGCGGCACATTTTTCCATTTTTCAGCGTCAAAAACGGCATTTGTGTCTTTTTTCTACCCGTTCATTATAAAAAAGAACGCATAAAAAGTCAATGAAATCATTCAAATTTGAAGGAAAGATAAACATATGTAGCCGAACTCGTTCTTTTTATTGGAAAAGCCAAAAAGCATTTGCAAGCAAACGGTACCTGTGCTATAATAGAACAAAAGAAACTTTCGGAGGTGGCGAACAATGCATACACCGCATATCAACCCGGAAAACACACGCGGAATCGCGAAAACCGTTCTGATGCCCGGCGACCCGAAGCGCTCCGCCTGGATCGCGAAGACCTTTCTCGACGACCCGCAGCTGATCAACGACATCCGCGGCGTCCAGGGCTACACCGGCTTTTACAAAGGCTGCCCTGTTACCGTGATGGCGAGCGGCATGGGGATACCCTCGATCGGGATCTACTCGTATGAGCTGTATCACTTCTTCGGTGTCGAAAACATCATCCGCGTCGGCTCCGCCGGCGGGATCGGCAACGGCGTCAAGCTGCGCGACGTGTTGCTCGCGATCGGCGCGAACACCAACTCCGCCTATGCACAGCAGTACGGCGTCCGCGGGACGGTCAGCGCGACCTGTTCGTTTGAGCTGCTCGAAGCGGCGGTCAGCGCGGCAAGAGAGATGGCGCTGCCGGTCAAGGTCGGCAACTTTCTGTCGTCCGACACATTTTATGACGCCCAGCCCGACTTCTTGGAGCAGTGGGCGAAGATCGGCACACTTTGCGTCGAGATGGAAGCGGCCGGGCTCTATTACAACGCGATGGAAGCCGGCAAGCGCGCCCTCGCAATCTGCACGGTCTCTGACCTCCCGTTCACACACGAGGGGCTTTCGGCGCTCGAGCGGCAGGAGACCTTCTCGGATATGATCCGCCTCGCGCTGGAAACGGCAGTCAGAATGGACGGTAACGCATGAACACGAAGCGCGTTTTTCTGATCGTCCTCGATTCCTTCGGTGTGGGCGAGCTGCCGGACGCGGCAGATTTTGGCGACAAGGGCAGCCACACGCTGCGCGCGTGCGCGCTGCAAAAGGAGTTCGACGTGCCGAATATGATCGACCTCGGGCTCTATAACATCGACGGCGTCGGAGTCGGGACGCCCGTCAAAGCGCCGCGGGGCGCGTTCGGCAAGTGCGCCGAGGCGTCCAACGGAAAGGACACCACGACCGGCCATTGGGAGATCGCGGGGCTGATTTCCGAAAAAGCGATGCCCACCTACCCCGACGGGTTCCCGCCGGAGGTGCTCGACGCGTTTTCCAGAACGACCGGCCGCGGCGTTCTTTGCAACAAGCCGTATTCCGGCACGGCGGTGATCCGCGACTACGGGAAGCAGCATGTTGAAACAGGCGACCTGATCGTCTATACCTCGGCGGACAGCGTATTCCAGATCGCGGCGCACGAGGACGTGGTGCCGGTCGAACAGCTCTACGACTACTGCCGCATGGCGCGGGAGATCTTACAGGGTGAGCACGCCGTCGGGCGAGTAATTGCGCGGCCGTTCACCGGTGACTGGCCCTACACGCGCACAAGCCGGCGCCACGACTTTTCGTTGACACCGCCGGGCGACACGATGCTTGACGCGCTGCAGGGCGCGGGGCTGGACGTCATCGGCGTCGGGAAGATCTACGACATCTTTGCAGGCAAGGGGCTGCGTGAACCGCTGCCGACGAGCGGCAACACCGACGGGATGGAAAAGACCGACGCCATCGCAATGAAGGACTTTCACGGGCTTTGCTTCGTTAACCTCGTCGATTTCGATATGCTCTACGGGCACCGCAACGATGCGCCGGGGTACGCCGCGGCGCTGACCGCGTTCGACCGCTGGCTCGGCGGTTTTCTGCCGAAGCTGCGAGACGACGACGTACTGATTATCACCGCGGACCACGGGTGCGACCCGCTGACGGAGAGCACCGACCATTCGCGCGAGTACATCCCGGTGCTCGTTTACGGCAGGCAGGTACAGCCTTGTAATCTTGGCGTGCGTACAACCTACGCGGATATCGGCAAAACGGTGTGCGATCTGCTCGGCGTTGCAAACGACCTCGCGGGCACGTCGTTCCAAGAAGAGATCGGAGGATAACCATGACGGATAACGAATTGCTCCAACAGGCAAAACAAGCGATGCAACACGCATACGCGCCCTATTCCGGCTATAAGGTCGGCGCGGCGCTGCTTTGTGCAGACGGCAGCGTCTATTTGGGCTGCAACATCGAGAACGCCTCCTACTCTCTGACCAGCTGCGCGGAGCGGACGGCGCTCTTTACGGCGGTCGCCGCGGGACAGCGGAGCTTCGTCTCGCTCGCCGTGGTCGGCGGACAGGACGGAGACCTGCGCGATTTCGCCTATCCCTGTGGGGCGTGCCGGCAGGCGCTTTCGGAGTTCTGCGGCGCGGACTTCCGCGTCATACTGGGAAAAGACGGCGGCGAAACGAAGGTCACCACGCTCGGCGAACTGCTCCCGGGCGCGTTCAAGCTGGTGCAGGAAGCAGAATAATCCGCAATACACCCGATGTTAATTTGCGTTGCTTGCGATTTGCAAAGCGCCGGATTATAATAGAGCCACCTGAAACAAGGAGGTCATTTTCATGCTGAATCAGAACATCAAAATTTTACGCAAGCAAAACGGCTACACGCAGGAGACCTTCGCGCAGGAACTCAACGTCGTGCGCCAGACAGTCTCGAAATGGGAAAAGGGCTACTCTGTCCCCGACGCGGTCATGCTTGAAAAAATCGCGGAGCTGTTTGACGTGCCGGTCGGCGCGCTTTTGGGCGACACGACGCAGGAACAGGCAGAAAAGCCGGATCTGCGGCAAATATCGGAGCAGTTGTCAATCCTCAACAACCAGTTTGCGAAGGAGCTTGCGCGCAAGAAAAAGATCCGCAAAATCGCGCTGATCGTGATTGTCGTTGTGGTGCTGGTTATACCCGCTTTATTCTTCCTTTGTCTGCTGTCACTGCGGATGCAGGGCGGGTCGTATGAGATCGATCCCGGCACAAATGCGATCGTTTACTGCCACCTCGACGAAGCTTTGGACGACGCCGTTTTCGCAGCGATCCTTGACGCGCATCCCACGTCGGAATCCAGCGGAGAATGTACGACGGAAAGCCATCTCGTCTTCGGCAAAGCGGAAAGCGGAAGCGACGTCACCGTGTACCTGCGCGAAGACTACAGCCACTTCGGCTTTGTCAACGGCTTCTTCACTGACGTCGGCGGCGGGAGCACACCAGTCGTGCTCGCTTTCAAGAAGAACGATGACGGCTACCAGCTGATCTCGCGCGAGACCGCGCAGGACGGCGCGGACTACGTGCCGTCGATCAAGCGGCTGTTCCCCACCCGCTACGCGAAGCTGGTGCTGAGCGACCTCCCGCAGGAGGCTGTCGATCAATTATGGGACAACCAGGCAGAACAGGCGCAGGCGTATCTGCGTTCCATTGGAAGAGACGCGACGGTCTGCCGCTACGGCGAGATCAAGATCGGCTTTCTTTCCGATTATAACTGGATCACATCCGAAACGCAGAGCAAGATCAGCGGCATGGCGATGGAATACGACACCACGGTCAGCAACCACGAACGGCTCGAAGACGGCGTACGGTATGTCTATCAGACGGCTGCGGACGAAGCAAAGCAGTGCGTCGCGTTTACGAAGTTCCGCTTTGACACGAACAAGGTCGTGGAGTTCCTTGCCATCGACGGCAAAACGGGAGAAGTTCGCGACGACGTCCCGGCGCCGGCATCGGCGAAATATCATCAGGGCAGGCTTGCGTAACCATTATAATAAACCAGAAACCCGGGCACAGCGAAGGCTGCGTCCGGGTTGTTTTATTTCAGTGTGCTGCGGATGCGCCGTCGGAACAGCGCGGAAATCAGTGCATCTTTATCGAACGGGATCAACGGGTAAAGATAGGTGTAACCTTCAAGCGTTCGCGTGGTACAAAGCAGCAGGAGGATCAGGAGGAGTCCGGCAAAGAAACCCCAGAAATCGAACAGCGCCGTCAGCGTCAGCAGCCCCATCCGGCAGTACTTCACCGAAAGGCCCAGTTCGTAGCTCGGAAGCACGAAGTTGGAGATCGACGTGAACGCCATGAACAGCACGACCTCATGGACGAACAGCCCCGACGAGACGCCGAATTCACCGAGGACAAGGGCGCCGATCACCGCGAAAGAGTTGGACAGTACGTTGGGCGTATTCAGCGACGCGAGGCGGAGCATATCGATCATGAACTCCGAGACGATCAGCTGAAAGAAGATCGACACGCCGTTCGGGTGATTGACGAACACGAACCACAGCCGCTCCGGTAAAAGCGTATGATGGAGCGAGAGGACGTACCACGTCGGGACGAAGAGCAGGCTCAAGAGGAACATGAAGCCGCGCACGACCTTGAAGAACGTCCCGATGAACGGTGAAAAGTAGTAGTCGTTGATATCCTGAATGAAGTCGAAGATCCCCGTCGGGACGATCATCGCGGAGGGCGTCCCGTCCACGAGGACGATCACGTTGCCGTCATAGATGCACGCGGCTGCGGTATCGGGGCGCTCGGTATAGCGAAAGCGCGGGAAGGGGTTCCAGATCTGCTTCGGCAACAGGCTCTCCCTGAGACTCTCCTGCCCCAGTGTCAGCGCATCGACGCGGACGGCGTTCAGCTTTTCTTCGAGCGCGCGCAGATGCTTTCGGTTGACCGTCCCTTCGAGAAAGCAGACGACCACATCCGTTCTGGAATGGCTGCCGATCTGATACAGCCGCATCGTCAAAAGCGGATCGCGGATCCGGCGGCGGATGAGGGCGGTGTTCATAATCACCGTTTCCACAAAGCCGTCGTGCGGCCCGCGCAATAAGCGGTCGGATTCCGGCTCCTCGATCGAACGGGAGGGATAAGTGCGCGGATCGAGGATCAGCGCCTTGCTGAAGCCCTCGACGAGCATCCCGACCGCGCCGGAGAGCACGAACGTGACAAAGGTTTCGAGCGAGTCGGTCGTATCCGCTTCGATATAGGTGACGAAACTATCGAGAAACGTGTCGGCATCCGGCGCTTCGCGCAGCTGCTTTTCGGTCAGCTTGCTGCAGTATTCCAGCACCTTTTCAAACATCTCGTCTTTCACGAAGCCGTCGATACAAAAGAACGCCGCCTGTCGGTCGCCCATACGGATCTTCTTTTCGAGCAAGTCGAAGCTTTCTTCCACGCGCAGCGCGTCGCGCACACGCAGGAGATTCGCTTGATAGGGGTACGCAAAATCAGACAAAACCACCACCGCCTTTTCCAATAGCATTGGCAAAAAGGCGGTGGTTTATTCTTTATTACAAATAGCGGCGGATCGTCAGATGCAGCCGTCCTTTTTTGCTCTCCCCTGTCTGCGCAAAGAGCAGGCATTTTCCCTTCCCGCGCAGGACGAGCTTGTCGCCGACAGAGAGCTTTTTGTCGGGCTTGTCGCAGAGGACGGCGTTGACGTAGGCAAGGCCGCCTTGGATCGCCGCTTCCGCTTTTCCGCGCGAGAGCTTGTACGCGGCGGCGACCACACAGTCGAGCCGCAGGGACGGCACAGAGACGAAGACGTCTTCTGTCTTCGCTTCGGTCAAATGCAGTTCGTCAAGCGATGCATCGCGCAAAGTCAACGTCGCGCGGCCTGCAGAGGAAAAGTGTTCGAGCAGGAACGGGCGGATCGTTTTCAGGCAGACGAGATAGGCGCCGCCGTCATCGACGAGGATATCGCCGAGCTGTTCGCGCTTGATCCCGAGGCCCATCAGCGCGCCGAGACAGTCGCGGTGCAAGAGGGTCGAAAAGGCGTCTTTTTCCGCGCGCAGCAGACACAGCGGATCGTCGTCCGGGTTCTCCGCGAAGTACGCCGCGAGGTCGTCGACGCCGTAGAACTTCGGCACAAAGACAGCGATCACGCGCTCCGCGTCCTTGCAGCCACCGTGATAAAACGTCTGCACGTCAGCGCTGTTTTCGCGCTCCAGCCGCGCAAGCAGCGAACGCTGGTGCAGGTCCAGAAACGCGGTGTGGGTGATCATGCCCCGGTCGGCGCACTTGGCCTTGAGGTCGCGCGCGTGCGAGAGCAGGATTTCGTCGTCGGTCATGGTTCGCTCCTTTTCAGGCGTCGCGCAGCGCGTCGGTCAGGTCAAAGAGAAAGCGCTGCCGCGTGGGTTCGTCCAGTTCAAGAACGGAAAGATACGGGTTGAGGTCTTCCAGCTCCACGAGCAGCAGATCGCCCTGCTTTGTGCGGCAGGCGTCCACGCGCTGGATCCCCTTGCGGATGCTGTTCCAGCGGATGAACGAAGAAGCAAAGGCCGCGTCCGCGTCGCTCGGACTGTAGCGTTCCAGCTTCCAGCGTTTTTCCCTGTCGGGCGCATAAAGGGCATATTCCAGCTTGTCGTTGATGAAATAGAACGACACCTCATAGACAAAATCGATTGCGGGCTGAATCAGCGTTTCGCCTCGCTCCGGTGGAAGCCGCAGCAGCGATTTCCTGTTGAGAAAGCGAAGGCCGATGGAGTCCGCGCCGTTTTTTGGCTTGGTCACATAGGTTTCGCTTTCGGGCAGCCGGCTGAGCCGGTCGATACTGTCCACCGTCGGAATCACGGGAAAGCCGGCGGCAGTCAGATCGAGCAGATACTGCTTGCCGCACATATCGGCCTTGCCGCGGAATTCGTTGAACGTGCGAAGCCCCTTTTGCTTCACACGCTGCACAAAGGCGTCGTAGATTACCTGATACCCGAGCACGCTGCCGGTGTTGCGGAACACGATCAGGTCCGCGTCGTCTTCAAAGGCGGCGGCGTTCTTCGGGTGGCAGAGCGCGAGATCAAACGAATCCTTGAGCGCGCCGGTGAGATAGATGTCTTCTTCGCCGTAGTTTCTGCCCTTGGCGGGATAGTTGAGATCAGTGAGATAGAGAATTTTTTTCATTGGGGAACCTCTTAGTTGAAAATAATCGGCACGTTGCCCTGCAGCCAGAGGCGCAGCAGACCGACAACGACCAGATGGGCGGGATAATAAAGATAGAAGAACCATTTCATGCCCTTCCATTTGCCGCGTTCGCCGTTGTATTGCGCAAGGATCGGAATGGTGAGAAACGTAAACATCTGCAAAGCGCCGTAGAGCCGATCCAAAAAGAGGAAGTAAACGACAGCGTACAGGAACGACCACAGCACAATATCGCCCGCCTGCTTTTTGAAATTGCCGCGGTGGAGATACAGGAAGGTCGGGCACATAACGGCGATACAGGACCAGTCCGCCGGGAACGAGATCAGACACACAAGCGGGATGGCGGCATATTTTGCCCATTGCGGAATGCGCTCGTGTTTCATGATTGCAACCAGAACAACTGCCCACGCGAGTGACCACATGACGCTCGTTTGATTGAACACGCCGGTTTTGAGCGGCAGCAGCGGAATGCCGAAAACAAAGTTATAGGCAAAGTGGGAAACGAACGCAAAGAGGAACAATCTTCCGATGTACTTTTTGATGTTATGGGTGTAGTGGCAACCCTCCGCGATAAAGAACCACATGATGGGCGCCGTCAGTCTGCCGATGATATGCAGCAGCACCACATACCACACCGCCTGTGTGCCCGGAAAAAACACCCAGGTCAGATGGTCGACCGTCATGGCAAGGATGGCAATCAGCTTGATCTGATTCCCGTTCAGCCGTTTTTTCAAGAGAATCCCTCCGTTTGGTGCAATCAAAGCTCGCGCAGGTACCGCACGTCGCATGCGAAGTGCGCGGTTTTCACGGGCGGCGCGTCCACGCGGCAAAAGCCGTATTTTTCATAGAATCGCTGCGCCGCAACCATATTGGACAGCGTTTCAAGATAGCATTGTTTATAGTACCGCACGGCAAACGCGAGCGCCTCTTCCATCAGCCGGTGCGCCACGCCCGTGCCGCGCGTCTGCGGCAGACAGTACATCTTTTGCAGCTCGCAGACCCCGTCGGCGCCGGGCAGCGGACCGATGCCCACGCCGCCGACCACGGCGTCGTTTTCATCCACCGCGACCCAGTAACGGCTGTCGGGCGTGCTGTAAACCTCAGAATAACGGCCGAGATCGGGGTCCGCCCAGGCGGTGCCGGCGTGGTTCGCGCCGAACTCGATGAGGCAGGTGCGGATCAGCTGTTCTACCCCGGCGTTGTCGCGCGGCTCGATCGGGCGGATGGTCACGGACATATTGTCTCTCCCCTTTCCGTCGTTTCGTGCACGATCAGCGTATGGCTCACGCCGAACAGCAGCGCGGCGGCAACGAGCGCCCAGTGGCGCAGCAGCAGCCCGCAGCAAAGAAACAGTACCGCCGGAACGATTGCGAGGCCGTAGAGCACCCAACTGCCGCGCTTTGTCTGCGTCCAGAGGATGGCATAGCAGACGAGCAGCAGCGGCGGCAGAATCAGCCATACGACCATGGCGGTCGACGACGGGAAGCCAAACTTCCATCCGGGAAGCAGAGGCAGCACAAGCAACGCCAGACAGGCATATCTGCCGATCTGCTCAAAGACGTTCAGCAGCGTATGTTTACTTTGCATCGGCGGCAGGCCGCTTTTCTTTTGCCCGATCACACTGATCAGAATCAGCAGAACGACAAAAACGGCGTTCACCGCGTTGATCCAACCGAACCTCATTTGCGTGCCTCCAATACTTTTTCATTGAACAGCGGCAGCAGCGCCTTGGCGTTGTCCCATTGCCGCACGCCGTCGGCGATCGTAAAATCATAGCCCGACAGCTCATACAGCGCATTGGCACAAACAAATTCATACAGACCGTTGTTGTCACTTTTATAAATAATCCAGTAAAGCGCGGGCATCGCTTCTTTTCCGAGCGCAAGCACGTTTTGGTACTGCGTGCTTTTGAAGATACGTGTCCAGCCCTCTGTCAAAACGAGTTCCTGGTTCTCCTGCTCTGCTTTCGCCTCTTCGTCCACTGCGGTCTGCAGTTCTGCGGCAACTTTTTCAAGCAAAGACGTGTCCAGCGTCGACAAGAACGCCGCTTCGTCAACGCCGTCTTCGGTGATCGCCGCCCACGGGTCCGGCGCTTGTGTCCGATCTTCCGGTTGCGTCGGCTCCGTCTGCGCGGGCACGCTGCCGCACGCGCAAAGCAGCAAAACCAGAGCGATCGCGATGCCGCCTTGAAGGATTCGCTTCATTATTGTTTTCTCCTTTGAACAAAAGCCCGCCGTAGCGGGCTTTCCTGCGTTGTGGGTTATTCGACCTGACCGGTCATCATATCGACCAGCACGGCGTCCTCCGGCGAGAAGTAATCGTCGGTCGAGCTGCTGATGCCGGCGGCCAGATACGCCTGCGTAAACGTGATGTCTTCGAGGTTCGTGAGATAGACAAAAGTGGAATCGACGGCAGCGTTCGGCATACGGCCGGTGATGACCAGCTTTTTTGCGTAGGTGTAGCCCTCGCACCGCCATGTGCCGTCGCTCATTTCCTGATAGGTCCGGAACGGGCCGTTGATGGTCTCTTTCACCTTTGCCTCTCCGCCGCAGGCGCAAAGCAGCGTCAACATGAGCAGCAGACATATTACAATTCTGACTGTTTTCATACAGTTTCCTCACTAGGCACTAGGCACTGGCCACTGCTCACTGATAATGATGCGCTTCCTGCAGCATCATATCCTTGATCTTCATGAGGCGCGTAGTGGACGAGCGCTCGTTTTCGTCAAGCTTCATCGTGATATACTTGATCGTGTCCTCATATTGCGGGATCATCACGTGCTCGAGCGCGTTGACGCGGCGGCGCGTCTTTTCGATCTCCGCCGCGAGGAGCTGACAGGTCTTTTCGATCTCCGCCAGCCGCAGCAGCTCGGGCATGATCTCGGAGAGCGCAAGTACCGCGTCGTCGAGATCGCACGACGTGAAGGCGTAGCCGTAGGAGTAGATCTCGCCGTCCTTCGCCGCTTTGACCTCGGCGCGGAACTGCGGAACGATCACGCTCATGATGTTCTTTTCCGTGACGTCGAGTTCCATCTTCTGCGCGGGCATCATCAGCGCCACAGAGAGCGCTTCGTCGCTCATCACGCTGCGGGCGAGCGCCATGTGGGTGTTCGCCTGTTTGATGCCGGCTTCGACTTCCAGACGCAGCGCTTTGTTTTCGCGGACGAGTTCCAGAAAGCGGCGCATCAGTTCGTCGCGCTTGTCTTTGAGCAGCTTGTGACCCCGTCTGGCGGTGACGAGCTTGCGCTTGAGGTTCGTCAGTTCCATCCGCGTGGGGTTGACGTTCATAACCGCCATGGTATCACCTACTTTTCAATATAGTATTGATCGAGGAACTTGTCACTGATACGTTTGAGTTCGCTGCGCGGCAGGATCGACAACAGCTTCCAGCCGATATCGAGCGTCTCTTCGATC
>JAFYDS010000100.1 GCA_017544665.1 Clostridia bacterium
CGAGTCCGTGGCGCATATCCTGGAGGAAATGGGCCTCGAGCGCTGCGGCTGCCACGGCACCACGGCGGCGCTGGCCCTGCTCAACGACGCGGTCAAAAAAGGCGGCGTCATGGCGAGTAACCACGTCGGCGGCCTTTCCGGCGCGTTCATCCCCGTGAGCGAAGACGAGGGCATGATCGCCGCCGCGCAGAGCGGCTCGCTGTCGCTCGACAAGCTCGAAGCGATGACCTGCGTGTGCTCCGTCGGGCTCGATATGATCGCCGTCCCGGGCGACACCCCGGCTTCAACTCTGTCCGCCATCATCGCGGACGAAGCGGCGATCGGCATGGTCAACTGCAAGACGACCGCCGTGCGCATCATTCCCGCCCCGGGAAAGACCGTGGGCGACACGGTGGAGTTCGGCGGTCTGCTCGGCTCCGCGCCCGTGATGCCGGTCCACCCGTTTTCCTCCGAGGCGTTCGTCTCCCGCGGCGGCCGCATCCCCGCCCCGATGCACAGCCTCAAAAATTAGTGTGCAGTGTGTAGTGTGCAGTGTGCAGTTGCAGTATAGCTTTCCGCTAACGGGTCTCTCACGCTAAGCCGTGCCCCTTCAGTCACGCCCTGTCGGGCGTGCCAGCTTTCTCGGCTCCCGCCTCGGTCGTTGCTTCTCAGCCTGCGGCTGAGAGGTCGCCACCGGCGACCCGCAACCCCGCGCGTCTTGTGGACGCGCAGGGACGCTATTGCTCGGCTTACCGCGAAGCTGTCATTCGCAATTCCCTCAGTCCCTCAGTCCCTTAGTCCCTAATCCCTAATCCCTAGTCCCTCAAAACTAACTACCGAAAGGGAACCCGCCTATGAAAATCATCGACATCATTCAACGCGAAACGCCGTCCCTCTCATTCGAGGTGTTTCCGCCGAAAACGACCGACAAGATCGACGCCGTCTTTGACGCCGCGATGGAGATCGCCGCGCTGAATCCGGCGTTTATGAGCGTGACCTACGGCGCGGGCGGCGGCACAAGCGCCTATACCGCGGCCCTTTGCGCCGATCTGCAGAATCTGCGGCAGGTGCCCGTGATGGCGCATCTGACCTGCATCAACTCGACAAAAGAGCAGGTGCACGCGCAGATGCAGACGCTCAAGGACAACAAGATCGAAAACGTGATGGCGCTGCGCGGAGACCGCGTCCCCGAAGCGCACGAGAGCGATTACCGCTACGCGAGCGAACTGATCCGGGAGATCGCGGCGGACGGCTCGTTCTGTATCGGCGGCGCCTGCTACCCGGAAACGCACCCGGAAAGCGCGAACAGCTTCGACGACGTGCGCCACCTCAAAGAAAAGCAGGACGCGGGCTGCGCGTTCTTCACGACCCAGATGTTTTTCACGAACGGCGTGTATTATAACTTCCTTTACCGCGTCCGCGAGGCGGGCGTGACCGTGCCCGTGGTTGCGGGCATCATGCCGGTGACGAACGCCGGCTCGATCAAGCGCATCTGCCGGATCTCCGGCGCGACGCTTCCGCAGCGCTTTTGCCGGATCGTCGATAAGTACGGCTACGACCCTGTGAAGATGCAGCAGGCGGGGATCGCCTACGCGACACAGCAGATCGTCGATCTCTTCGCCAACGGCGTCAAAGCCGTCCACGTCTATTCGATGAACAAGCCCGACGTTGCCGCCGCGATCATGGCGAACGTCAGCGAACTGCTGAAATGAGCGGGGGACTGACACTGCTGACCGGCACGCTCGACGATTGTACCGTCAGCCGCCGCGAAGCGCTGCGCTATCTCGGCGTACGTACCGAAGCGCCGCCGGAACTTGAGCTGATGCTCGACCGCGCCGCGGAACTGCTGAAAACCTGCGCCGCGCTCAAAGCCTGCTATACGCGTCTGCCGCTGACAATCTCCGGAGACACGCTCGATTTCGGCGCGTTCCGGCTCGAAAGTAAGGCGCTGAAAAAGAACCTCGACGGCTGCTGTGAGAGCTTTCTTTTCGCAGCGACGCTCGGCGTCGGCGCGGACCGGCAGATTTTGCGGCTTTCTAAAGCAGAGCCCGCCTTCGCCGCCGTGTTCGACGCGTACTGTTCCGCAGCCGTGGAGGGCTGGTGCAATTATGTCAACGCGCAGCTTGCCGAACAAGAGACGCTGTGCCCGCGCTTTTCGCCGGGCTACGGCGACGTGCCGCTGTCGTTGCAGCGCGACGTCCTCGCGGCGCTCGACGCACAGAGAAAACTCGGCATCACGCTGTCCGACACCTATTTCATGACGCCGACCAAATCGGTCACGGCGTTTGTTGGCATCGGCTGAGGCCGAGGGCAATTCGGAATGCGGAATTGCGCTGTAACGCCGTATAGAACGAACGAATGCCCCGCCATCCGAAAGAAGAGTTAGCGCCAATGTCCTTTGGCGGACAGACGATTTGCAATTGTTTCACTTTCGATTTCAGAACTACGTCATTTTCGCGGGGAAACGGTTTCGATTATATGATGAGTCGTTCGCGACCACAATTCCGAATTCCGCATTCCGAATACATAAAGAAAAGGGGGATTTCCAGTGAATATTGCCGAACGCCTGCGCGCGCGCCGCACCTATTTCGACGGCGGCATGGGCACGCTGCTGCAAAAACAGGGCTTGCAGCCGGGTGATCTGCCCGAAACGTGGAACCTGACGCACCCGCAGATTCTGGAAGAGATCCACCTTGCCTATATGGAGGCGGGCGCCAACGTCATCACCTCCAACACTTTTGGCGCGAACCGCCTGAAGTGCGATGATCTCGAAAGCACGATCCGCGCGGCGTACGACAATCTCGCCCGCGCGAAAGCCCGCTTTTCCGGCGACAAAGACGAGATCTTTCTCGCGTTCGACGTCGGCCCGCTCGGAAAGATGCTGCGCCCATTAGGCGACTTCCCGTTTGAAGCGGCGGTCGCCGTCTTTGGCGAAAGTATCCGCGTCGCCGCGGATTGCGGCTTCGATTTGATCCTCATCGAAACGATGAGCGACCTGTATGAAACCAAGGCGGCGGTTCTCGCAGCGAAGGAAAACTGTGATTTGCCGATCGTTGTGACCAACGCCTATGACGAAAGCGGCCACCTTTTGACGGGCGCGGACGTGCCCGCCGTCGTCGCGACGCTCGAAGGGCTCGGCGTGACCGCGCTGGGCGCCAACTGTTCGCTCGGTCCGCGGCAGATGAAGACAATTGCCGCGCAGTATGTGCAATGCGCGTCGCTGCCGGTCGTGATCAACCCGAACGCGGGGCTTCCGCAGGTGAAGGACGGCAAAACGACCTTCGACGTTGACGCGGACGAGTTTTCCGACCTGATGCGTGAAATGGCGATTCTCGGCGTCTGCGCGCTCGGCGGCTGCTGCGGCACGACGCCGGACTATATCCGAAAAACGGTGCAAAAAACGCGCGACCTGCCGTTCTCTTTGTCCGAATCAAAGCGCGACACCGTCGTCGCTTCCTATACCCACGCCTTGTCTCTCTCCGGCGTGCCGAAACTGATCGGCGAACGGATCAACCCGACCGGCAAGCAGAAGCTCCAGGCGGCGCTGCAGGCGCGCGACCTCGGCTACCTTGTCCGCGAGGGGATCGCTCAGCAGGACGCCGGCGCGCATATCCTCGACGTCAACGTCGGACTCGGCGGCGTCGATGAAGCTTCTTTGCTGCCCGAAGCGGTGGCGGAACTCCAGAGCGTGATCGACCTGCCCCTGCAGATCGACACCGTGCGGCCCGCCGCGCTCGAACGCGCCCTGCGCGTTTATAACGGCAAGCCGCTGATCAACTCCGTCAACGCGAAAGAGGAGAGCCTCGAAACGGTGCTGCCGCTCGCAAAAAAATACGGCGGTGTGTTGATCGCGCTGACGATCGGCGAAGACGGGATCCCCGACACCGCCGCAGGACGCTGCGCCCTCGCGCAAAAGATCATCGACCGCGCGGCGCAATACGGGATCGACAAAAAAGACATCGTCGTCGATCCGCTGTGTATGGCGGTCTCCTCCGACGACAACGCCGCCCGCGTGACGCTCGAGAGCATCCGGCTGATCCGCGACACGCTCGGCGTGCATACCTGCCTCGGCGTTTCCAACGTCTCGTTCGCTTTGCCGGAGCGGCAGGACATCAACGCCGCGTTCCTCGCGATGGCGCTGCAAAACGGGCTTTCCTGCGCGATCATGAACCCCTGCTCGGCGGACATGATGCGCGCCTACCGCTGCTACTGCATGCTGCAGGGCTTCGACCCGCACTGCGAGAGTTATATCGCTTTTGCGCAGACGCATCCGCACAAAGCAATCGACGCGCCCGCCGCCGCGGCGCCGCAAAGCGACGACGGAGAGACGCTCCCGCCGCTGACCTACGCGGTTGTCAAGGGCCTCAGGGACCAGGCGGCGTCGCAGGCAAAGTCACTGCTCGGAACGACGGCGCCGCTTGATCTGATTAACGACCAGATCATCCCCGCGCTGAACCTCGTCGGCGACCGGTTCCAAAACGGCCGGATCTTCCTGCCGCAGCTTTTGATGAGCGCCGAAGCCGCGTCCGCCGCGTTCGACGTCGTCAGCGCGAAGCTCCCGCGGACAAAGGGCAAAAAAGAAAAGATCCTCCTCGCCACGGTGCAGGGAGACATCCACGATATCGGCAAGAACATCGTCAAGGTGCTGCTGCAAAGCTACGGCTACGACGTGATCGACCTCGGCAAAGACGTCCCGCCGCAGCGTGTGGTCGACGCGGCCAAAGAGACCGGCGCGACGCTCGTCGGGCTTTCAGCATTGATGACGACGACGCTCGACTCCATGGCCCAGACCGTGTCTTTGCTCAAAGAGCAGCTGCCCGCTGTCCGGGTGATGGTCGGCGGGGCGGTGCTGACGCAGAGCTATGCCGACCTGATCGGCGCGGACGGCTATTCCAAAGACGCGATGGGTGCCGTCGCGCTCGCCAAGCGCTTCTTCCCGGCGTCCTGACTTGCAAACGGATGCTGGATGTGCTATTATTACAAGTGAAATACCAACCGAAGGATTATGGATACATGAAACGATTTTTGACGATTTTAGCGGTCTGCCTGCTGCTTTTCTGCCTTGCGCTGTGCGCCGGGGCGGCGAGCGACAGCGCGCTTGTCGCCGTCTCCTACCGCGGCGACACGACCGGCGCGCCGCCGAACAGCCGCAAAGCGATCGAAGCTGCGTCTGACGCCGGCGCCGACTGGGTGTCGGTTTCGGTACAGAAAACGAACGACGGCGTGTTTGTGCTGCTCGAGGACGCGTCTCTGGCGTCGCAGACTGACGGCGCGGACGGCACCGCGGCCGATTTTGATGCGGCGACGGTTTTAGCTCTGCATTACCGCAATCTGGACGGCACAATCAGCGAAGAAACGGTGACGACGCTGGAAGACGCGCGCGCCGCCGCGACCGGCAAAGGCGGGCTGATCCTCGACAACGCCTGGGCGTACCGTGACGAACTGAATACGTTCTTCGGGTCGCGCAGCGCGGTCGTACCCGTTTGCTTGCGTACCTATGAAAGCGCGAAAAAAGCGCTGGCGTGGCAGCAGGAGAGCGGTTCCGTTTTATCTGTCCTTCCCGTTTATCGCGGCAACGTCGTGATGAACGCGATCGCCCATTGGAACGCGCTTTCGGCGGCAAACCAGCCGCTCGTGCAGTTCCAGAGCAAAAACTATTTCAACGTCTTCTATCAGAAGTTCACCGACAAGCGCTTTCATGCGGCCGCCGCGACCTCTGCGCTCGCGCCGATGTACGACGCGATGCTTTGCGGCAGAAGAAGCGACGACGTCGCCGGCTGGGACGATCTGATCTCCCGCGGCTTTGCCGCGATCGAAACGGGCAACATCCGCGGACTTGTCGCCTATATTTCGCAGTGTGAAGCCGAACGGACGGCGCTGGACGCGCTGCTGCAAAGCAGCGAAAGCGCCTACGGCGGCGACTATTCGTTCCGCAGCCGTGACCGGCTGGACGCGGCCCGCGCCGCCGCGCTGACTGCAAGCGAAGACGGCCGCGCCTCGCTGTCGCAGCTGCAGAGCGCCGAAAGCGATCTCAAGACCGCGCTGCGCCTGCTGACCCCGGCAGGGGAAAAAGATGTACAGAAAGGCACGTTCCATCTCACGCCCGGCAAGGTCGCCGTGATGATCATCTTCGGCGGACTGCTGCTCGGATTCGACGTCTTTGTCTATAAAAAGAAGAAGAAAACATAAGCGAAGAGACAACCGGAAGAACACAGGAGGAATGATGAATGGCTGTCAAGAACACAACTGAGATCCCGCGCGCGAAAACGCCGGAATCGGTCGGCGTGGATTCCAGAGAAGTCCAGAACTTCATCGACCACTGCATGGAGTTGGGCAAAGAGGTGCACTCGATCATCGTGATGCGCCACGGCAAGATCGCGTGTGAAGTCTATCGCGAACCCTTCGGCCCCGACCGCGCCCACGCGATGTATTCCGTCAGCAAGAGCTTCACCTCGACGGCGATCGGCTTTGCCATCGCGGAGGGACTGATCGCGCTGGATACCCGCTTTGTGGATATCTTCCCCGAAGCGCGCGGCGACAAGCCCGACCCCTATCTCGAAAAGCTCTGCGTGGAGGATCTGCTGACGATGCGCAGCGGTCTTTCCGTCACGCCGATGATGGACAAGACAAAGGACCGCTGGTTCAAGGATATCATGGCGTCCTCGTGGATCTCGGAGCCGGGCACGAAGTTCGATTACATCAGCGAGAATATGTACCTGCTTTGCTGTATTATCCACAAGAAAGCCGGCATGAGTGTGGTCGACTACCTGACGCCGCGGCTGTTTGACCCCCTCGGCATCGACCGTCCCTTCTGGGAGACCGACCCGCGCGGGATCGAAGCGGGCGGCTGGGGCCTGATGCTCAAGAGTATGGATCTTGCGAAGTTCACGCTGCTTTACCAGCAGGGCGGCAAATGGCACGGCAAGCAGATCCTCCCCGAAGGCTGGGCGGAGACCGCGACCTGCTATCACACTGCGAGCCGCACCGGCGAAAACTCCGATTCCTCCGAGGGCTACGGCTACTGCTTCTGGCGCAACGGCGGCTATAAAAAGAGCTACCGCGCCGACGGCATGTTCAGCCAGTTCGGCATCGTGTTCGAGGACCTCGACGCCTGTCTTGCCTTCACGGGGGGCGAAGTCAATGAGCAGGCGATGCGCGACGTGATCTGGGCGCACTTCCCGAAGGCGTTTATCGACGACGACAAGAAAGCAAAGCCGGTCGAACTGTCGATTCCGGCGTATGAAAAACTGCCCGCCCGTCCGCGAACGGCGATGGAAAAACGGCTGATCGGCAAACGGATCGTGTTCAACAAACCCATTCTGCTCAACGTGATCGGCTATCCTGTCTCGGTGGCGCCGCTGACGCTGACCTTCATGGGCAAGGATAAGGCCGGCAACATCACGAACGTCCAGTTCCTCCCGCAGGAGGACACGCTGAAAATGACGTGGTCCGAGGGCGGAGAGGTCAACTCCATCCACATCGGCATGGACGGCGAATACCGCTGGGACAACATCACCCTCGGGCAGATGCCGCTGACGGCGTGCTCGGTCGGCTGCTGGAACAACGAGATGGAGCTGGAGATCCTCATCCGCCCGATCGAATCGGTCGCGGCGCGTCGGCTCATCTTCCGCTTCA
This sequence comes from Clostridia bacterium, assembly GCA_017544665.1. Lineage (GTDB taxonomy): Bacteria > Bacillota > Clostridia > Oscillospirales > Acutalibacteraceae > UBA6857. Next base: position 7,615 of record JAFYDS010000100.1, read on the forward strand.
ACGGCGACCGCGTCACGCTCAAGCCCTCGGCCGTGCCGTCCACGGCGGTGATGGCGGAAAACCTGGCCCGCTCGGTCAAAAACGTATTCAAATCCGAACTGCTGGCAAAGCCGCTCGAATCGCTGCTGCCGCGTATCACCCCGCTTGTGGACATGGTCCACTTCGGCAAGCTGAAATAACCATTTGAAAGGAGCGTCCTTATGTTCTGGAAGATTCTCTTCATCCTTGTGGTCGCGGCGGAATGCGTCTTCGTGCCGCTGTTCCTCAAGTTTTCGTGGCCCAAAAAGTGTACAAAATCCCTGATCTATAAAATGGTCTGTTCCACGCTGTTCATCGTCGCCGGTCTTTTGGCGATGAAGATCGCGCGCAACCATACGGCCTACGCGTCGCTGATCCTCTGGGGCTTGGCGCTCGGCTGGGTAGGCGATTTGTTCCTGCATATCAACACCGATAAGATCTGGGTGTTTGGGATCGGGCTGTTCGCCTTCCTCGGCGGGCACATCTGCTATATCGCCGCGTTCCAGCGGGCGATCCGCGACACCTATCCCCAGTACCGCTTCTTCCGCTGGTACGAGATCCCGCTGATTTTGCTGATCGTCGGACTGTTCGCGCTCTACGCGTGGCGCAAGCAGATCAAGGCGAAGCTCATCATGGCGATCCCGGTCGCGCTCTATGCGCTGACGATCTCCGCGATGCTGGTCAAAGCGCTGCGCTACTGCTTCGGTCAGTGGTGGTGGGGCCTGCACGACTATATCCCGATGCTCTTCGTCACCGTCGGGCTCGGCGCGATTCTGTTTGTGCTGTCCGACGCGTCATTGGGGTTGATCCTCTTCGCGGGGAAAGACAAGAACCGCCCGCTGAAGTGGTTCAACATCGGGACCTATTACGCGGCGCAGATCCTGCTCGCGAGCAGCATCTTCTTCGTTTATGCCAACTAAAAAAACAGCCGCAAACGCGGCTGTTTCTTTGCTGTTAGCTGTTAGCGATGCGGGAAAGTCGACAGTCGAAGAGGGACAAACGACTAAGGAAATGGAGAATAGAGAATTCCACATTCCACATTCCAAATTCCACATTTGCAACTGCACACTCCACACTGAAAAAGCCGCCCGCAGGCGGCTTTTTTCAATATCCGAAATACGTTTCGCAATAGCGGAACAACGTCTGGTCGTACTTGTATTCGCTCACGGGGTCGAGCAGCAGACCGTGGCCGGACAGCGGATAGAAGATATAATCGTAGCCGCTGCCGTTGTCGCCGAAGACTTCCTGGAACTTATTGACCATCGCCGTGCGGTTGCCCTTTGTCACGATCGGATCGTTTCCGGCGTAGGCGAAGATGGACGGCATCGTGTTTTCGTCCACATAATATACCGGCGAAATATCCCGGCACAGGCGGTCGGCTTCGCCGCTTTCCTGCTTTTCTTTGTCGAGGTCCTGGCCGACCAGTTTCGAGCACATCCGGTAGGCGCTGCTGCCCCAGGCGGCGGTCGTCATGTCGGCGGGACCGACGCGGTTCGCGGTGAACACCAGCGGAATCGGTGCGTCCTGCGGGCGCGCGTAGCTGTAGAGCATACTGAGATGTCCGCCGGCGGAGTAGCCCGAGAGCGCCATCTTCTCAATGTGCAGTTCCTTTTCCTCAGAAAACTGTTTGATTCCGGCAATGCACTGCGTGATCTCGTCCAGCATGGTATAGACCGTGACGTCGGTGATCTCCCTGTCGTCGCAGAGAGAATAGCTCATCGTTGCCGCAATATAGCCGTGCATGGCGATTTTCTTGCAAAACGGGGCCATGTCCTCTTTTTCGCCGCCGGTCCACGAACCGCCGTGCAGAATCAGCACACAGCCGTTCTTGTCCCGGTCATACGCGCTTTTCGGCACATAGAACGAAACGAGGTCGCGCTCCGCCTCTCCGTAGCGGATGTTTTCATAGACGTCGTACTTTTCGCCGATCAGACCGAACAGCGTCGTCAGCATCAGCACGGCCGTCAGGATGATGGACAGCATTTTCTGCATTCTCATGTCTTTTCGCCTCCGTGTTCTTTTTTTTATACTGTAACACGGGAAGCCGCGGCGCGTCAATAGAGAAAGAATTAAGAATTCTGACCGGGTATTCTGTCTGTGTTCCCCGGGCCGTCAATCTGTTTTCAAAATAGCAGGAGCTTGTCTGTCGCGCTTGTTTCTTCCGCTGCGGGATATAAAAAACCAGCACGCCGATCCACCGGGACCGGCGTGCTGTTATGTGTAAGTCCGCCAAAATGATACCGAACCCATAGAAAGTCCGCCAAAATGATACACGTGCACGGCGTGAAAAAACGGAATTTACTTATGTATTATTTCTTCCTATCCTCATTCGGCTCTGTTTCACTAAGATAAGTCATCGATGCTGCCAAGCCGATCGCTATCAGCACCCACCAGATAGCACCCTCACAAAAATCTTTGAACCCTCCGCCCACAATTATGCTGACTCCATACACGAGCATGACAACAATAACCAATAGAGCGGTTATTCCGATCAGCCTCTTATTGTTCTTGGCCTCTTTTGCGTCTTTTTTTACTTTTTCTGTCATTTTCGAATCTCCTTTCACCAATTCATCCAAACTGATGCTGTAGAGATCGCTGAGACTGATCAGACTGACGATATCGGGCAGAGACTTTCCGTTCTCCCAGTGAGATACGGTCACACGGGATACCATGATCTTCTCTGCAACCTCTTCCTGGGTCATACCTGCATTCTGTCTCATCTCTTTCAGTCTTTCGGAAATCTCCATCTTTGCGACCTCCTTTGCGTGGCTTAAGTATATCCGAAAATGAACTCACTTGTCTATCAAATGGCTTTTACAAAGCCCTCAATCACTGTAAAAAAACCTTTACATCCCTATTTTTCAAAGTTTTTGTTCATCCAGATTGTGAAATCCGGATGTCAAATCCTGATGTGTCATTTTCTTTTCATGTATTATTATACACAGAATCTATAACCTTTTCAAGCCCGTTTTGTAGCCCAAAAATGCTTGAAAAAGTGCGAAAAATGCCAAGAAAGCACAAAAAACGCCTTTTGCCGTGGTAGACAAAAGACGTTTCTTTAATGTATAAGAGCGTACAAACGTACCGAAATCAAGGTAAGAAGGTACAAACGTAACGTCTGCCGTTTCACCAATCCTGTTTTTGCCGTTCCAAAAAGATTTATAGCGTACTGAAAAATGCATCGTTTATATCAAGGAGTCCGCAATCTATCAGCATTCTTGAGAATTCGGGTCCGTTGAATTGTTTGATTAATCTTCTATGCTTCTGTACTGCGTCTCCATTAGAATTACACCCATTCAAAACATTCCTTGCCCGCTCCAAGTTCAAAGTGATATTTCACGAGACCGGTATCCACGCCGGTAAAAATGCCGTTATCACAGGAGATGGATACCCTGTTTTCTGTTCCGCGGATGGTGAATGCCTGCTTTGCCAGTGCGGTAGGGGCTAAGAGTGCCGCTTCAATGCCGTCCTTAAACCACTGTGGTGCTTCTCCAGCATATGAACTGACCTGTTCGGCCGTCTTGGTTTTATGCGGAACACCCTGCGTCTGACCGTAGCCGACAGCGATGATTCCTACCGGCTTTGCACCCTCGGATTTCTCCTGCGCTCCTTTCCTGTTATAGGTACCGCCGACCCACCATGTATTCAGACCAAGCATCTGCGCATAGAGCATCAGATCAGCACCGCAGTAACCGCATAGTTCATCAGTGCTATCAGGGCCAGCCATAATAAAGTAATTGTTAACCCCCTTAGCAAGGATCAGCTTGATCACGCCGGGAACAGCACTGCCGTCATTGGTCATCAATCTGATGGACAGACCATACCGCTCATTGTTTTCCCTCACCCGCGCATTCAGTTTTTCTACGATATCCTCCGGGATTGGCTGATCAGTATATTTGCGCACCATGTGCCGTTCCTTCATCGCTTGCTTCATATCCATCACAATGCCTCCTA
>JAFYDS010000014.1 GCA_017544665.1 Clostridia bacterium
CCGCCGCAAAAGAAAAAAGCTCCCGCGCGCGGAGCTTTCCATCGCTGAACTTACGCAGCGGGTTCTTCAGTCGCATCGAGTTTGCCGAGAATCTGCTTCACAGTGTCGATGATGCCCTTCAGAGATTCGTTGTCGCCGACAAGCTTTTCAATCAGCTCGACCAGAGCGCCCAGAATGCCTTTCAACTGATCCATGATTCAACCTCCGTCATAAAGAATTCATGAGATTCACTCACTGTCCATATTTTAGCACGCTGAAACGGGAATTGCAAGGCTTTTGGCGGAAATTTACAATTCCTTTTAATTTATATGACATGTTTTACGGTCTAAAAAACGATGAACCGCCGCTCCCCTTTTTTCCGGAGTTCTGCGTGAAAAGCGCGCGAAGAATCGCTGAAAGCTCTGCGGCGGGATGCGCCCGAAAATGCGTTTTTCGCTGCGTTTTCGCCGCAAAAGCGGCCGATATTGCGAAAAAAGACCGTTTTCATGTACAATATCGCCAAATTGTGAACACGTTGTTTGTGCAACATTACGTCTTGAAAAACTATGAATAATGTGTTAATATATCTGTGGCAACAAGGGGAAGTGTACCTGTATGCGGAACCGTGTTGACTACTACGAAAGGACGGACTACACGATGTTTACGATTGCTGAAATCTTTGAACTCATTAAGGGTTACTTTGAGCAGCTGAAGGCCATCATCGCTGATGACGAAGCCGGTTCCTGGCTTGATTTCATTAGAGATGCCGCTAAGCCGCTGGTCGACAAGTTCGGCGACAAGACTGTTGGCTAATTAGCCGCGATCTGTGAAGCGGTCTTCGGACTGCGCGCAGCCTAATCTGAAGGCTGAATAATTATTCAGAGGCATAACCCGTCATATGGCGGGTTATGTTTTTGTGCAAATTGCCCATTGATTGAATGTGAATAATGTGTTAAAATGTATTAAGCAATCGGGAAAGTGTGCCTGCACACGAACCAGTATTGACTATAATATAATATGTAGAAAGGAAGTACGAAACAATGACGATCTCTGAGATTTTTGCAATGATCAAGAATTATTTTGAAACTCTCAAAGCTGCGCTGAACGACGATCAGGCAAGTGAGGGCCTTGATTTCTTTGTTGGTCTGTTCAAGCCCATCAACGACGTGTTCGGCGACAGAAAGATTGGCTGATTAGTCAATTCCTTTGATGCAGTCTCCGGACTGCAGGCAGCCTGTGTTTCAGGTTGAATCATGATTCAAAAGCATATCCCGCCGGCAACGGCGGGATATGTTTTTTTATTTTTATCCGAAAACTACTTGAAAAAGCGCTGATTTGTGCTATAATGAAATCGAACAGGAAGAATACCTGGAGCGATATTATTTAGGAGGAAACTGCTATGAACTTTGATTTTGATGTAGTCGAAATCTTGAAATGGATCTTTAATCTTCTGAGCGGCGTTTTCCAGCGTACCGACGACGGCATTTTGGAATTCGTTTTCACCAAGGGCGCAGAGCTGATTGACGAGAACAAGGACAAGATCAACGAAGGCATTGACAAGGTGAGCTGAACCCGACAATCCCCACGGCGGCACGTTACGGTGCCGCCGCGCTTTTTGGTTGACAGAAAAAACGGGGAAGCTGAAATTTCCTATAAGAAAATATTGACATCTTTCGCGTTTTAAGGTATTATAATGGATACAGCATAGTAAAGTGATTTTGGAGAACACGCTATGAAGAAAACATGAAATAAAAGGAGTAAAAACCATGGAAAAACTACTCTGTATTTTGATTCCGGCTATCAGCGCGCTCGGTCTGCTCTTTGCGCTCGCCCTTGCGCTGCGTGTCAAAAAGCAGGCGCCGGGTACCGACCGGATGCGCGAGATCGCCGCCTCCATCCATGAAGGCGCAACGGCGTTCCTGTTCTCGGAATACAAAATCATCGTCATATTCGTCGCTGTTATTTTCCTTGCCATCGGCTTCGGGATCGGCAACTGGCTGGAAGCGGTCTGCTTCCTCGTCGGCGCGCTGTTCTCGGTGGCGGCCGGCTTCTTCGGAATGCAGGTCGCGACCCTTGCGAACGTCCGTACCGCGAACGCCGCGAAGGAAAAGGGCATGGCGAAGGCGCTCTCCGTCGCGTTTTCCGGCGGCGCAGTCATGGGCCTTTGCGTGGCGGGCTTCGGTCTGCTCGGCATCTCGCTGATCTATGTCATCACGAAGAACGCCGACGTGCTCTTCGGCTTCTCGCTTGGTGCGTCCTCGATCGCGCTGTTCGCCCGTGTCGGCGGCGGTATCTATACCAAAGCGGCTGACGTCGGCGCCGACCTGGTCGGTAAAGTCGAAGCCGGTATCCCCGAGGACGACCCGCGCAACCCCGCCGTCGTTGCCGATAATGTCGGCGACAACGTGGGCGACGTGGCCGGTATGGGCGCGGACCTCTTTGAAAGCTACAGCGGCGCCGTGATCTCCGCCATGACGCTCGGTCTTGTCACGATGAAGACCCTCGGCGCGGGCGACGAAACGAAAGGTTTGTTCTATCCGCTGATCATTGCCGCCATCGGTCTGCTTGGTTCCATTATCGGTACGTTCTTCGTCCGCGGCGACAAGAACCCCGCGAAATCGCTGAAGGTCGGCACCTATGTCGCGTCCGCCGCTGTCCTGATCGGCGCGGTCGTGTTCAGTAAGGTGCTGTTCGACAACGTCTATTTCGGCCTGACGATCGTCGCCGGTCTGATCGTCGGTGTGCTGATCGGTCAGTTCACCGAGATCTATACCTCCGATGAATACAGCTCGGTCAAGAAGATTGCGAAGCAGTCCGAGACCGGCACCGCGACCAACATCATCTCCGGTATCGCCACCGGCTTCCAGTCCACGGCGGTCACCATCCTCTTCATCTGCATCGGCATCTTTGTCGCATTCTTCTTCGGCAACAAGGTCGCCGGCATCTCCGGCGGCATCTACGGCATCGCGCTTGCGGCTGTCGGTATGCTTTCCACGACCGGTATCACCGTCGCGGTTGACGCCTACGGTCCGATCGCCGACAACGCCGGCGGCATCGCCGAAATGAGCGGCCTGGACGAATCCGTCCGCAAGATCACCGACAAGCTCGACTCCGTCGGCAACACCACCGCCGCGATGGGCAAGGGCTTCGCCATCGGTTCCGCGGCGCTCACCGCGCTCGCGCTGTTCTTCTCCTATAAAGAGGCGGTCAGCCTGACCAACATCGACCTGCTCAACAGCAACGTCGTCATCGGTCTGCTGCTCGGCGGTATGCTGCCGTTCATCTTCTCCGCGTTCACGATGGAATCCGTCTCCAAGGCAGCCTATCAGATGATCGAAGAAGTCCGCCGTCAGTTCCGCGAGATCCCCGGCATCCTCGACGGCAAGGGCAAGCCCGACTACAAGACCTGCGTTGCAATCTCGACGAAGGCGTCTCTGCGCGAAATGATCGTGCCCGGCGTCCTCGCCGTTGCCGCGCCGATCGTTGTCGGCTGTCTGCTTGGTACCAACGCGCTCGGCGGTCTGCTTGCCGGTTCGCTCGTGACGGGCGTCCTGCTCGCGATCTTCATGTCCAACGCCGGCGGCGCCTGGGACAACGCAAAGAAGTACATCGAAAGCGGTCACCACGGCGGCAAGGGCAGCGAAAGCCACAAGGCGGCTGTTGTCGGCGACACGGTCGGCGACCCGTTCAAAGATACCTCCGGCCCGTCGATCAACATCCTCATCAAGCTGATGACGATCGTTTCCCTCGTCTTCGCCCCGATCTTCCTGAAGATTGCCGAAGGCGGCGGCCTGCTCGAATGGCTCACAAAATAACAAAACCCGAATCGCCCCGCGCGGGGCGATTTTTGTTGAAACTACGATAGGAGAATATCATGCTGCGTCAGTTTTTTGAACATAAGATCGTCCGGCTCATTCTGGAATTCATCGGGATCGGCGCCGGCGCCGTGATCGCGGCCTTCGCGATCGAAGAGTTCCTCGTGCCCAACACGATCCTCGACGGCGGCGTCGTCGGTATCAGCATCATGGTCAGCAATTTGACGAAGCTGCCGCTCGCTGTGCTGACCGTCGCGCTGAATCTGCCGTTTCTGCTGCTCGGCACGCGCAAAATGGGGAAGCTCTTTATCGCGAAATCCGCGTTCGCGATGGCAGTTTTCGCCGGCTTTCTGCAAATCTTTGAGCCGCTGCGCAACGCGACGGAGGAATACCTGCTCGCCGTCTGCTTCGGCGGCGTGCTGCTCGGCCTCGGCGTCGGGCTGGTGATCCGCTGCGGCGGCTGCCTCGACGGGACGGAGACCGTCGCGATCATGCTCAACAAGCGGTTCAAGCTGCCGGTCGGCCGCGTCGTACTGGCGTTCAACGTCGTGATCTTCGTCGTCGCGGGCTTCCTCTTCGGCTTTGACCGTGCAATGTACAGCCTGCTGACCTACTTCATCACCTCGAAGGTGCTCGACGTCGTTGAAAACGGCATCGACCAGACCAAGGCCGCCATGATCATCACCAACGACGCGAAGGAGATCTCGGAGCAGATCTTCCAAAAGCTCGGCCGTACCGTAACGCTGATGGAGGGGGAAGGCCTTGTCAGCGGCAAAAAGACGGTGCTCTACTGCGTGCTGACCCGCTTCGAGATCCACGAGCTGCGCGAGATCATCGACAACGTCGACTCCTCCGCGTTCATCGCGATCAGCGACGTGTCGGAGATCATCGGCACGCATATCAAGAAGCCTGGCATTCTGGATCAGGACTGAGCGAATATTCCCAAAACGTCAAGAATCGCCTCCCGCGGGAGACGATTCTTTTATTGCTTGTTATTTGCTCTTGTTCTCGTAAGATTCAACCATCTTCTTGACCATCTGGCCGCCGATGGAACCGGCCTCGCGCGCGGTCAGATCACCGTTGTAACCCGACTTGAGGTTGACGCCGACTTCGGAAGCAGCTTCCATCTTGAACTGATCAAGACCCTTGCTGTTCTTCTTCGCCATAGTTTTTCCACTCCTTTGCTCCGTTTTCGTTGCCGTGTTTTATACCGCGGCTTCGTTTCGCGTCTGCATTGTTAGTTTGGCATACCGCTGTTGAATTATTGCCGGAAAATGATTCCGCGTTGCTTTGCTGTTGATTGACAAACTGAAACAATTTTGATAGAATTAAACAAACAAGCGTGCTGTATTTATTAATCTGTCGAAACGGGGATAATGCCATGACATATACCAGCGCGGAAATCCGGCTTCGGCTGGAGACACTGTCGTCCGATCTGTCAAATCTTTATAAAGATCCGTGTATCAATTATCGCGGACAAACGACGGACACCGGGGAACCCTACACGGAGGTGATCGCCGCGTGGCTGCTGGCACACCTCTCTTTGCTGGACACGATCCGGCCCATCACGCGCCAATCCTCCTACTGCGTGGCGGGACACGACGGGATCCCGGAGCATCCCGATTCCAACCGGGAAGAAGAGCTGATCGCGATGGCGATGAAGCGGCAGGGCGTTTTGCCGCTCGTCGGACAGGTGCTGGATTATCAGACCCCGCTGAAAAATAGGCGGAAAGACAAGGCGGGCAAAATCGATCTTCTGGCGTTTGACGGCACAACGCTGCGTATTCTGGAGCTCAAAGAGCCGGACAGCAAGGAGACCATGCTCCGCTGTGTGCTGGAAGGGTACACCTATCTAAAAACAGTGGATCAGGAAAAGCTGCTTACAGATTTCGGCCTGCCTGCCGATACACCTGTGGAGGCCTGCCCGTTCGTGTTTTACGGCGGCTTTCAATGGAACGAAATGCAGCAGGATCGGCCAAATCTGAAAACACTGATGGCGGCGCTGCACAGCAAGCCATATTATGTAAAGAGCGAAGGCCATAAATATATCATAACGGAGGAATGAAAAAATGAAGGGATTTACAGACAAACCGACAAGCACGGTGGGAGACGACAACTTTGGGATTAAGAAATATATTGACGGTCTTACGGGCTTCATTCTGGACTGCAACACGCCGATGACCATTGCGATTCAGGGGGACTGGGGCAGCGGAAAAACGTCCATGATGAACATGATCAAAGCGCAGCTTGGAAATCAGGTTGTCACCTCCTGGTTCAATACATGGCAGTATTCCCAGTTCAACATGGGGGATGCGCTTGCAATCTCTTTCCTTGCTCGTCTTCTTTCGGATCTTGTAACGGAACAGGGAAAAGACTCAGACAAGACCCAAAAAGTATTTAGAACGCTAACTTTCATTGCCAGAAAAGTTGCTGTGATTGCGGCTGATGCCTTTATCGGTGGAAAACTTGCCGAGACAGTAGAAGAGGGGACAAAAGCGTTTACCGAACAGCAGGAAGTTGATTTGCCGACGGCTATTAAAGAACTCAAAGCTCAATTTCAGGATGCCGTAAACAATAAGATCAATCAGGCGGGAAAGAAAGTTGATCGCCTCGTTATTTTCGTTGACGACTTAGACCGTTTGCATCCCGGCAAGGCGGTGGAACTGCTTGAAGTTCTGAAGCTCTTTTTGGACTGCGAAAACTGCGTTTTCGTGCTCGCCATTGACTACGCCGTTGTTTCTCAGGGCGTCAAACAGAAATACGGCGAACTGATCGGCGAAGAGAAAGGAAAGAGCTTCTTCGATAAGATCATTCAGGTGCCGTTTAAGATGCCGGTTGCGCAATACGACGTAAAAAACTATGTCGAAACTTCTTTAAAAGGGATCGGCATCCCGGTTGAAAATCATGAAGTGGAATCCTATGTGAAGTTGATTCAGCGTTCTGTTGGATGCAATCCGCGTGCGATGAAGCGTTTGTTCAATGCGTTTTTACTGTTGAACAAGATTGCTGCAAATGACAAGGATAACAAAGGCGCGCAAAGAAACACGCTGTTTGCCATTCTTTGTTTGCAGCTCTCGTTTGAAGATTTGTATAATTATATAGTGCAGAAGGCCGAGGACTGCAAAGACGATAATTTCTTAAAGAAGCTTCGAAATCCGGCAACATACACCGATGAGAGTGAAGGCGAAAGTCTGGCGCATGAACTGCATCTGAACCCCGAAACGGACGTTGCAGGCGCCGCTGAATTCATGAAGGCTTTTTTTGCTGTGATTGATCAGGACGGCAGCGGTTCGCTCTCGGATGCAGAACGCGAAGACTTTATCAAAACGCTGCGCTTTTCGACGATTACTTCCAATACTGGCACCCCAGGCGAAACGATGACTGAAGATCAACGAGCGTATCGTACCTTCAACAATGACATTGCGAAGGAGATTATTAAAACAGTTAAGGGCCCTTGGAAAGTTTTTATGGCCAGGACGTATAACAACCCCGCATGGGAGATCCATTACGCGGGCGGCAAGCGGGAGTTTGAAACGCGGTTTGGCAAGATGATCTTTGAGTTTAAGATTGCGACCAATTTGGAAACGAAGAAAGCGCCGCTGATTTTGCATGTTTATCCTGATAATAAGTTCGCTGATTCTGAGGCGTTTGTGAAATATATGCAATGCTTGAATGCGCATGGCTTTACAAAAGCAGAGAAAACTTGCGAATATTGGCTGAACAACAAAACGGTTGACGTAGACGCCAAAGACGAAGATGCCAAAAAAGAGATCATAAAATACTTTACTGAAGAGATTCCCACTGTCACGCAAGCCATTGAAACCGCTTTGCAGGCATAACCATGATGACCATTACCATTCACCGCGGACAGAATCAAATCGGCGGCTCGATCATCGAAATCGCCTCTGAAACCACAAAAATCATTCTGGACGCCGGTTCGGAACTGGATGAGGAAGTCCCCGTTGCGCCGCAGATCGACGGCTTGTTTACGGGGCAGGCGTCCTATGATGCCGTGTTCATTTCCCACTATCACGGCGACCATCTGGGCTTGTGCGATCAGGTGCTCCCGGGCATTCCGCTTTATATCGGAGAAAAGGCGGCTCGGGTGACCAACGCCGCCCGTCGCTATCTGCATAAGCCGGAATATCCCTTTGCCGCCTTTTATGAGGCGGGCAGGACTATCACGGTCGGCGATTTCCAAATCACGCCCTATCTGTGTGACCATTCCGCCTTTGATGCGTATATGTTCCATATCGTCTGCGGCGGTAAAACACTGGTCTATTCCGGCGACTTTCGTTCCAACGGCAGAAAGAGCTTTTCGCACCTGCTGCATCGGCTGCCTTGTGCGGATGCCCTGATCATTGAGGGAACAACGCTGTCCAGAGCGACTGTTCCGCCAAAAACCGAAGTGGATCTGGAACAGGCGGCGGCTGAAATCATCTCTCAAACCAACGCACCGGTATTTATTCTGCAGGCCGCCACCAATATTGATCGCATTGTCACTGTGTTCAAGGCGGCGCGCCGATGCGGCCGGGTTTTGGTGCAGGACCTGTATATGGCTGAGGTTGCCACTGCAGCCGGTGAAACGATTCCCAATCCTGTAACCTTTTCCGGTGTGCGTGTTTTTATCACGAACGGGCAGAACGGACGGTATGAACTGCTGGACAGCAAATACCGAAACACAAAAATCGGAAGATCGGGTATCGCAAAACAGCAATTTGTGATGTGCGTGCGCCCCACGATGCAAAACTATCTGGAAAAGCTGTCGGAAGAACTGCCGTTTGAGGGCGGCATTCTGTTCTATTCCATGTGGGACGGATATAAGCAAAAAGAAGATGTCGGCTCATTTCTTCGGTTTATGCAGAGCAAAGGTGTTCGCGTGATCGACTTGCACACAAGCGGCCACGCCGATGCAAAGACCATTCAGACGCTGATTGATGATGTTGACCCGAAGTATATCATTCCGGTCCATACCGAGAATGCGGTATGGTTTCAGCAGTGTGAAGGACGCACAATCGTTTCTGATCAGACCTTTTCTCTTCTGTAGCTTTCTTGTTCGGCATACTTACAGCTCACCGTTTTACAAAGCGGTGAGCTGTGTTTCATTTATTTTCAATTCGGCTGCCGCCGTTCCTTGACAGAAACCGTCTGCGATGCTACAATAGGAACACTGATTTTTCTTTGGAGGTATTATTATGAAACTTGCAATCGGAAGCGACAAATCCGGCTTCAACCTGAAAGAAAGCATCAAAGCCTATCTGACCGAACAGGGCGTCGCATTCGACGACCTCGGCACGACCGACCTCGACCACGTGAAACCTTACTACGTTGTCGCGTCCACCGTGGCGCCGCTGGTCCAGAACGGGACCTATGACCGCGCGATCCTCATTTGCGGAACGGGCGCCGGCGTCAGCGTGGTGTCCAACAAATACAAGGGCGTTTACGCCGTCGCGTGCGAAAGTCTCTACGCCGCTAAGATGTGCCGCGCGATCAACGACGCGAACATCCTGTGCATGGGCGGCTGGATCGTCGCGCCGGAAATGGGCATCGAGATGACGAAAGCCTTCCTCGGCACCGACTTTTTGCAGGACCTTGAGGAATGGCGTCAGGCGTTTTTGACCAACGCGAAGGGTGAAGTCAAGAAGGTGGAGGACGGCATCTATGATTGACGCGTTCACCTACGCGAACCCGACGCGGATCTTCTTCGGCTATGGGAAGCTGCAAGAGCTGCCTGCTCTGCTTTCCGACTGCGGCGTGGGGGCCGCCGTCCTCGTCTGCGACCGCTTCTTCGCCGCGATGGGGGAGGACCTGCGAGAGAAAACGCCGCAGATCGCCGCCGTCTTTTCCGACGTCGAGCCGAACCCGCAGCTTGACGGTATCAAAGAGACGGTTCGCCTGATGAAAGAGACCGGCGCCGACGCGGTGATTGCCCTCGGCGGCGGCAGCTCGATCGACACAGCAAAATTTGCGGCCGCCTGCGCGTGCAGCGACAAGACCCCGGACGCCCACTTTGACGGCGCCGCGTTCACGGCGGCGAAAAAGATTATCGCCGTCCCGACGACGGCGGGAACGGGCAGCGAAGTGACGGCCGTTTCGGTCGTCAGCCGCGGCGAAGAAAAAAAGACGGTCCACAACCCTGTGTTTCAGCCGACGGCGTGTATTGTCGACCCGGCGCTGACGATGACCGTCCCGCCGCGCACGACGCTGATGACCGGGCTCGACGCTTTCACCCACGCGATCGAAGCGTTCTGGAGCGTCCGCCACGGCGCGCTGACCGACGCCCTCGCCGTCGAGGCGATGCGCGTCATCCTCGCGAATCTCGAAACGTCCTTTGCCGAAGGCACCAAAGAAGCCCGCACGGCGATGGCCTACGGCTCGCTGGTCGCGGGGCTCGCGTTCTCCGTCGCGAAGACCGCCGGCTGCCACGCCTGCTCCTACCCGCTGTCGATGTACCACCACCTCCCGCACGGCGAGGCCTGCGCCTTCACGCTCGACAGCTTCATCCGCCTGAACGCCGACGACCGGCTGGAAGGCCTTGCCAAAACGCTCGGCTTCTCTGATTGCCACGCCCTCGCTGACGAGATCATCCGCCTGAAAACGATTGGCGGTTTGCGTATGCGTTTCGCGGACTGCGAAGGGGAGTTGGATATTGACCGCCTCGCCAAAGAAAGCGCGGAACATATGCTGATGCAAAACAACCCCGTCCGGCTGGACGAGGCTGCGCTGAAGAAAATGTTTGAAGCACTTCAATAATAAAAAGAACACCGCCGCGGCGGTGTTCTTTTTATGCTTGGTTATTTGTACTGATACGCGCGAACATAGTCCACGACGAACGCGCTGTTGTCGATGCCGTCAAGTACATTCGTTTCGGCAACGCCGTCCTTGCCGCCGACTTCCACTGAAAGGATCATGAATTCCGGCACCTGGCTGACGGCGCCCCAGTCGGTCGAAAAGCTCTTTTTGCCGTTGATGTAGAACGTGTAGCCGCGCTCGTTCCATTCCACGCCGTAGGTGTTGAACTCGCTGTAGGGGTCGCCCTTGACAAGGTACTTCTGCGAGCCGAGATGCTGATGCGCGTCTTTGTAGCCGTCGATATGCAGGTTCGAGCTGACCATGTTCGGGTTCTTTTTGTCGAAATACATGCTTTCGAAGACGTCGATCTCCGTCCCGTTTTTGCCCTTGTCCGTCTCGTCGCTGACGCCGTCGCAGTACAGCCAGAACGCGCCCCAGAGGTCGTGCCCCTTCGGGAGGATGCAGCGGCACTCAAAGTAGCCGTAGGTCTGGTTGAAGGAGTTGCGCGTGTCCATCCCGTAGTTGTAATAGCCTGCAGGGCCGCCGTCCAGCCCTTCAGCATAGTATTCGGTCCGGATGGTCAGGCAGCCGTCCTTCACGGTCGCCATCTTCTTGTTCCAGAAGCTGCCGCGGCGGGCGGTGTTGGTCTCCCACGCGAAGTGGCCGGACCAGTCGTTCCAGTTGACGCTGTCGCCGTCAAATTCGTCCGCCCATGTCAGCTCAAACTTGTCCATGTCAATCTTTTCTCCGACGGCGTAATACGGCAGACCGAACAGGCCGTAGAACCAGGCGACGATGGAAAGGAAAAACGCAACGATTTTGTTCCACATAATACTCGCTCCTTAATTATTTACGCTTCCGCCGCCGCGCGACGTTTGCGCAGGATCGGAAGCAATGCGGCGACGCCGCCGACCAAAAGAACACCGCCGAACGCGGTAATCAGGATTGCGGCGGGCGTGCTCAGCGCGGTGATGGTTTCCGGCTTTTCGGGGTTATAGCGGATGGTGATCGTCTGTCCCTCGCGGTAGCTGCTCTTGTAATTATCGAGCTGCTGATCATAGGTGGTGCCGCCGACGCTGTAGCGGACATAGACCGTGTATTTGTCCGACTCTTCGCCGACGCCGGGCTCCCAGTCGATCTGCGTGATCATCGCGTTTGTCTGCGGAAAACTGGTGACCTGTGTGTATTTGATGACGCCGCTGACCAAAAACAGCAGACCGCCGAGCAAAAGGATCGCGGGGGCGAGATAGGTCTTCCAGGCTTCTTTGTTTTTCATACGGGTTCGCTCCTTTTGACAGGTTATACTCATTATACCCAATGCGCGTCCCTTTTGCAAGCGGAAACACGATCTTTTTTCCCTGTCTCCCTTGCCTTTTTTGCCGCGGTATGATACAATAAATTGAAATATTCCGAGAGGAAGGATGAAGGATCATGGCAAAGAGAACATCACAGTGGTATAAGGACCTCGCCGTCTATCAGATCTGGCCGCGTTCGTTCTGCGACGGCAACGGCGACGGCATCGGCGATCTGGAGGGCGTGCTCTCCAAGCTCGACTATATCAAAAGCCTCGGCGTGGACGCGATCTGGTTTTCGCCGCTGTATCCGTCGCCCAACGCGGACTACGGCTACGACATTGCGGACTACACCGATATTTCCAAGGATTACGGTTCGCTTGAGCTGTTCAAGAAGGTGCTCGACGAAGCGCATAAGCGCGGTCTGAAGATCATCATGGACCTCGTCATCAACCACACCTCCGACCAGCACAAGTGGTTCCAGGAAAGCAAGAAGGGTCCGGACAATCCGTATCACGACTACTACTTCTGGCGCAAGGGCCGCAAGGGCGGCAAAAAACCGCCGAACAACTGGCTTTCTACCTTCCAGGGCGGCGCGTGGGAATATGTGCCGGAGATCGACGAGTACTATCTCCACGTCTTCGCCAAAGGTCAGCCTGACCTCAACATGGACAACCCGAAGGTCCGCGAAGAAGTCAAGAAGATCATCCGCTTCTGGCTCGATCTCGGCGTCGACGGTTTCCGCGAGGACGTCATCACGTTCATCTCGAAAAAAGAGGGTCTGCCCAACGGCTTCCCGCTGCCGACCGCTACGGGCATCGAACATTACAGCAACGGCCCGCATCTGCGCGAATACCTCGAGGAATTCCGCGCGGTGCAGATGGAATACGACTGCTTCACCGTCGGCGAAGCGCCGATGATGACGCCGAAGAAGGCGCTCAAGTTCATCAAGGAAGACGAGAACCCGGTGCTCGACATGATGTTCCACTTCCAGCACATGAACGCCGACAATATCATGACCAACTTCGTGCGTACGCCGTTCCGCCCGGGCTATCTCAAAAAGGTCTATAACAACTGGCAGACCGGTCTGTACGGCAAGGCGTGGAACGCGCTCTATCTGGAAAACCACGACCAGCCGCGCGTGATCTCGCGCTACGGCAGCGAAAAGTACCGCGTCGAAAGCGGCAAGATGCTCGCCACGATGTATATCTGCCAGAGCGGTACGCCGTTCATTTATCAGGGGCAGGAAATCGGTATGACGAACATCCACCTCGATTCCATCGACCGCTTCCCCGACGTCTCGAGCGTCAACACCTACGCGCTGATGAAGAGCTTCCATCTGCCCGAGAAGTTCATCATGAACATCATCAACTACGGCGCGCGCGATAACGGCCGTACCCCGGTGCAGTGGTCCGCCGAAAAAAACGGCGGATTCACCACTGCCGACAAGCCGTGGTTCGAAGTCAACCCGAACTATCCCGAGATCAACGTCGAAGCCGCGGAGGCCGACCCGAACTCGATTTTGCACTACTACCGCAAGCTGCTGAAGTTCCGCAAGTAAAACGAGATCGTCCGCTACGGCGACTTCCGGATGATGAAAACCGAGCGCAAGCTCTTCGCCTACATCCGCCGCTATGAGGGCCAGAAGCTGCTTGTCGTCTGCTCGTTTGCGGAGGAGGAACTGAACTTCCGTCTGCCGCAAAGCGAATTCGATCTCAGCAAGGCGGAACTCGTGCTGTCGAACTACGACTTCAACCAGGTCGTCCACAACGGCTTCTTCACCCGCCCGTATGAGACGCGCGTCTATCTGATCAAATAAAGGCAGGGGACGATATGAAAAGATTGCTTTGCCTGCTGCTGGCGCTGGCGTTGTGCCTGCCGCTCGCAGCCTGCGGCAAAACGAAAAACTATGTCCTCACGGAAGACACGTTCTTCCTTGTGATGACGAATATGCAGTATTACCCCGAGCAGTACGAAGGGTCCGAGCTGGAGCTCGACTGCTTCACCTATTCGCTCGAGGATATCCACGGGAACAAGTACCTGTGCGGCGTGCGCAAGTGCTCTGCGGAGTTCGGCTGCGTCTGCGGCAACGACACCGTGATCGGGTTCATTCTCGACGCGCCCTTTGAACTGCCCGCTCCGCGCAACCAGAGCGAAGCCAGCGTCGAAAAGACGTGGGTCCATCTCAAGGGACAGCTCTCGTCCGCCGAAAAAGAGGAGATCGAGATTCACTCTTATCTCCCGGACGGGTCAATCAACCCGGACAAGATCGAGACGATCAAGTTCCTGCATTTCAACGTCGAAACGTGCGATCTGATCGAGGACTATCAGAACCTTGCATTCTATGTCAACAAATAAGGAGGAGGCTTTCTCATGGCTGAAACCAAAGCTGCAAAACGCGAACGCGCCCTGCGCGCCAAAAAGCAAAAGCTGCTGATCTTCCCGAAAATCGGCGCCGCGATCAACGCGGTCGTACTTGCTGCCTGCTTTTTGCCGTTCCTCGGCATCTACAACACCGATATCCAGGGCATCGAGATCCAGGTCAACGGCTGGAACGCGCTGTTCTGCGGTCTGTCGGGTCAATATACGGCGACCGGCGCGCTCTACGGCAATATGGATATCTTTAACTATTACGCGACCGACGCCTGCCACAGCCTCGGTCTGTGGGGCATGATCGCGATGATCCTGCTCGTCGTCGCCTTTGCTGTGACGCTCGCCGCCGCGATCGGCAAACAACCGGTGCTGTGCGTGCCTGCGCTCGCGCTGAACGTGCTGGGCTTTGTCGCTCTCGTGCTCGCGTACCGCAGCGGTATGGCTGTCGCGCAGTCCGATATTATTGAGATCTACTGCCAAAGCAATCCGGCGTGTTCCGTCGAATCCTACGCGACGATCCCGGCTGTACTGATGATCGGCTGCATCGTCCTGCACGCGATTGCGACGGTGAAGTTCTTCAAGCTCAAGAAATGATGTTCCGGCGGCCGCTGCGGCGGCTGCCAGTCTTTTGGAAGGGAGAAACAGGGGAATGACGAAAAAGAAAAAACGCGCCATCTGGATCATCGTCTTTGCCGTGCTGACGCTCGGCATCCTCGCCGTGTCCGACATCTGGCTGTTTCCGGCCATCGAAGAGACGACGCGCGGCATCCACGCGTTCGACCTCAACCCGTTGGGCCTGTCGTTCGCCGACGCGAATCGCTTTGTCTCGCTCCTCAGCGAAGAGGGGAAAAAGCTCTACCTCGCGTTCGAACTGCCGCTCGACTGCGTCTTCCCGCTGTGCTATACGCCGCTCTTCGCCCTGCTGATGCAAAAGGCGACGACCCGCAAAAAGCGCGACTTCCTCAAAGCGCTGCCGTTCCTGCTCGCCGGATTCGACTATTTCGAAAACTCCTGTACGGCCTATCTTTTGACCCATCCGTCGTTTACGGTCACCGCGGCGACGGTCGCGCGGACGGCGACGGTCGGCAAGAATATCCTGATGTACGCGACGATTGCCGTGGTGCTGGTGCGGCTTGTGCAAAAGGCCGTCCACAGGAAAAAAAGAAAATAAAAAAATTTTGGAAAAACACTTGCAAAATACGAATCAATCGTATATAATATGTCAAGTGCTTGGGCCTGTAGCTCAGTTGGGAGAGCGTTCGGTTCGCATCCGAGAGGTCGAGAGTTCGAATCTCTTCAGGTCCACCATAGTAAAAACCTCTTTTGTCTACCACGGCAAAAGAGGTTTTTGTATTATTTGTGCGCATTATCATACAGCTTTTGAATGTCAGGAGGCAGTTTGTCCGGGAGCATTTCGTTCAGCCGTTCTTCATTCCCGTCCTGAATAGCGGTCTCGTAGTACCAACATTTGAAATTCAGCATATCGAGCGTTTTTTGAAGTTTCACCATCTCGGCTTTAACAATCGATTTCCTTGTTTCAAACAGTTGCTTGCGATCGGGATAGGTCGAAGCACCCTCAACGCACCAAGACATAAATTGTTTGATTTCCTTGATTTCAAGCCCGGATTTTTTTAGGCACTCGATTACGCGCAGCGCCTCCAATTCGCGCTCGCTGAATTTGCGAATACCGGACTGCCTTTCCATCCCGGGAAAGAGACCTTCTTTATCATAATAACGCAGCGTTGAAATAGGCAGCTTGAACATTTCCGACACTTGACCGATGGTATACATAAAATTTTTCCTCCAATTTACAAAAATACCTTGACATAAAGTTAGGTTTAGGAATTACAATATGATTGTACCACGAAAACCAACATAAATCAACCATTTTGGAGGAAACCTCGTTATGAAAAAAGAAAAGCTTAATCTCTCACAGGAGTGGGACAAGACCTTTCCGAAAAGCGAAAAGGTCGATCATAAGAAAGTGACCTTTGTCAACCACTTCGGTATCACACTGGCCGCGGATCTGTACACACCGAAGAATGCGGAAGGCAGTTTGCCTGCTATCGCTGTCAGCGGCCCCTTCGGCGCATGCAAGGAACAGTCCTCCGGCCTGTACGCACAGACGATGGCAGAGCGCGGCTTCCTGACCGTTGCGTTCGATCCTTCTTTTACCGGCGAGTCAGGCGGGTTCCCCCGCGCGATGCACTCCCCGGACATTGATGTGGAGGATTTTCAGGCAGCGGTCGATTTCCTGTCCGTGCAGGAAAACGTCGATCCCGAACGCATCGGAATCATCGGCATCTGCGGTTGGGGTGGTATGGCGCTGCAGACCGCCTGCATTGATACGAGAATCAAAGCGACAGTGACGTCCACGATGTACGATATGTCCCGTGTGGCAGGCAACGGGTACTTCGATTCTTCAGACAACGAAGAAGCACGGCATCAGGCGCGAGTTGCCGTCAATGCACAGCGGACGCAAGATTACATAACCGGTGAGTATGTCAGAGCGGGCGGCGTAGTCGATCCTCTGTCGGAGGACGCACCGTTCTTTGTAAAAGACTACCACGATTATTACAAGACACCGCGCGGATATCATCCACGCTCCCTGAACTCGGGCGACGGCTGGACGGTGAACACCGGCACCTCACTGATGAACATGCGGCTGTTCACCTATGCAAAAGAGATCCGCTCCGCCGTTCTGATGATCCACGGCGAAAAGGCGCATTCCTGCTATATGAGCCGCGACGCTTTCGCCGATATGGTGAAGGACAGCAAGTACGCGGACAACAAGGAGCTTTTCATCATCCCCGGCGCGTCGCATACCGACCTATACGATCAGACGGATATCATTCCCTTTGACAAGATCGAAATGTTTATGAAGGAGAATCTGAAATGAGCAAGGTACTTGTGATCACGACCAGCCTGCGGGTAAGAAGCAATTCAGACCGACTGACGGAAGAACTGATCCGCGGTGCAAAAGACGCAGGCCATGACGTCGAAACGATCAGTTTGAAGGGGAAAGAGATCCGATTCTGTATCGGCTGTCTCGCCTGCCAGAAGACGCTCAAATGCGTGCTGAAGGACGATGCCGTCGAGATCGCGGAAAAGGTCAAGAACGCGGATGTGCTCGTATTTGTCACGCCGATCTATTATTATGAGATGAGCGGACAGATGAAGACGCTGCTGGATCGCCTGAATCCGCTGTATCCATCGGACTATAAATTCCGAAAGGTATATATGCTTTCCGTGGCGGCGGAGGATGAAAGCTCCACGCCCGAAAAAGCGGTAAACGGTTTGCAGGGCTGGGTCGATTGCTTTGAAAAGGCAGAGCTTGCAGGTTCGCTGTTCTGCGGCGGGATCTCCGACACGGGCGAAGCGGACGGAAAGAAAGAGGAACAGAATGAAGCGTATTGGTTTGGCAAGTCGCTGGCGTAAACAAACAACGGTTTGTATGGCTTTTCTGCTTCTGTTTGCCCTATGCGGCTGCGCGAAAACAGAAGCGCCGGAATCAGTATTGGCAACAGAGGTATCTCAGAGCACAATATCGGGGGAATTGGTCGTGGAAAGGAATTTGACGCTTACAATCAACGGGCAGAGTGTCTCCGTTCAATGGGAGGATAACGAATCCGTGGAAGCATTGAAAGACCACATCAAGGATAAAGCTCTGACGATACAGATGTCAATGTATGGCGGATTCGAGCAGGTCGGATCACTTGGAACAAGTCTGCCGCGCGACGACGTGCAGATAACCACTCAGGCCGGTGATATCGTTCTCTATTCCGGAAATCAGATCGTAGTGTTCTACGGTTCAAACTCATGGGCGTACACCCGGCTCGGACATATTACCGATAAAAATGCGTCGGAAATGACGGAGTTGCTCGAGAATGGGAACGTAACGATCGAAATATCGTTGGCATAGCTTGTATCATTTTGGCGCTTTTCCTGTGGTATATGTAACATTTTGGCGCTTTTACACATAGTAAAAACCTCTTTTGTCTACCACGGCAAAAGAGGTTTTTTCGTGCATTTCGGGTAAAAATAAGGCAAAATCAAGTAATATCGGGCTTCGGAGCGGTCAATCGGCTGTCCGAGGGCGAAATCATCCCGCCGACCGGCAATCACACGACCGAACTTGTGGGCGCAAGAGAAGCCACTGCTACTGATGACGGCTACACCGGCGATGAGGTTTGCACCGTCTGCGGCCGGACGATCAAACAGGGTGAAGTGATTCCGGCAACGGGAGAAACCACGCCCGACGAACCGGATGACGGCGAAGTCTGCCCGTTCTGCGGCAAGGTTCACACCGGCAGATTTGCTAAGTGGATCAAGATCGTGCACCGTGTGTTCGCGTTCCTGCTGGATGTATTCAACATTGTCAAAAAGTAAACGCAAGCTAAAGCTTACAGAAGTGCTTTTGAAAGCTAACACACATCGTTTGGACCCCGGTTTTCAGTACCGGGGTCTTGCTTTTTTTATGCCGCTGTGTTAAACTGGATTCAGTGAATACGATTCAGAACGGAGGGTAAATATGAAGCATCATACCTTAAAACGAGCGGTTTCTGTTTTTCTGGTTTTGACCCTGCTGCTGTGCGGTGGCGTGGCAATCTCTTTATTTGCACCCGTCGCTTCGGCGCAGAAAACCGACAGTACGCTGCGGGTCCACGCGGACGGCAGCTTTCGCATCCTGCAGATTGCTGATTTGCAGGATTACTATCAGCCTGCGCAGGGGTCACAGACCGCTACCAACATCTATTTCCGCGAGATCAATACGATCCGCCTTGCCGTCGCGCACGTGCGGCCCGATCTGATCGTGCTGACCGGCGATAATATCTTCGGCGCAAAGGGGACGCTTGACAACGGCATGACCGTCTTTGAATACACCGTCAAAAAGGTTACGGAATCCTTCGGCGGCGTGCCGTTCATCGTGACCTTCGGCAACCATGACGAGGAGAGCAACAGCTACGACAAGAACGGCGCGCAGCGGCTTTCCGAAGCGGCGCAGATGGAGATCTAAGCGCAGTACGGCGCGCTGCCGCTGACGAACGACATCGTCCCCGGCGACGAGAGCGAAAACGCCACGGCGAAATACGGCACCGGCTACGTGGATATCTATGACGCGGCGGGCACAACGGTCGTCCAGCGTGTTGTTTTGATCAATTCCGGCACCTACGAGGCCAAGCGAGGACCCGCGCAGTACGGGAAGACCGGCTTTAACGCCGCAAGCTATGCGGACGAATATAACGACTACGAAAAAGTGGTCGCGGCTGCGGACCGCTGGACGGACGACCCCGCCGTCAAATGCATCGTCTTTCAGCATATCCCGCTGCAGGAGCTGTTCGGCGGCGATTCCGACAGTACGCGTCTGCTGGTCCAGTCCGATACGGGCTTTCGCGCCCCCAACACAAGCCCCGATTCCGGCATCTCTGGCAAATATGCCATCAACACGCAAAACGCTACTGTGACAGGGGAGTACAACGAATACGCCGGCTGTTCCTATTCCGACACGAACGCGCTGTTCAACGCGCTGGCGGATAAACCGAACGTCGTCGGCTTCTTTTTCGGGCACGACCACAACAACACCCTCACAGGCCGCGTCACCGTGAACGGCAAAAGCCTGGTGATCGGCTACGGCGGCAGCCTGCTGATCGATCACGCCGGGTATCCCGACTGCACGACTTACGCGTATAACCCGCTGATCAGCGCCTATACGCTGACCGGCGACGGCCGGCAGACGCAGAGCACGGCCGAAATCAAGAAGCAGTACACCTACTACGGCCTGTTGCGCGATTACGATATCAACCGCTTCAGCACGGACGAGACCTATATCAGCGAGGTGCGCCTGTTTGCCGCCGACACGGCCGGTATGCCGAACTACCCGCAATCCTATGTCGGGTATTTTGACGAGGCGAAGGCGAAATGCGTTGCCGCCGGCTACACGCCGCTGGAGACCTGCTATACCCGCAACAACCCCGGAAGCGCCTCCTACAGCACGGTGGCGGACTTCAACTTCGGCTGCTATAAATATGAGGACTTCGTCCCGGCGGCGAAGGCGGTCTGTCTCGGCTATAAGACCACGAACGACCCGACGAAGGCGATCACGGATATCCGGATCTACGACGGCTCCGCCAACCCGCCCGCCAAATGGACCAGACAGGAGATCTGGGCCTACCAGAACAATTCGCAAAACAGCGGCGGCAACCGCAGCACCGCGAATAACACGGATAATGCGATCCCGTTCTATAACGCCAACTACGACTGGAACGCCGACTATACCGTCGCCACGCTCCGTACGGACACCAACGCGCAGATCCGCTTCTGCGAAGGGCACGACGTGCTGGGAGAAAGCAACAACACGTGGCTCTATTACACAAAGGATCCGCAGGCCGGCACACCGATTCAGCGCATCTTCGCCGACATCACGGATACACAGGCGTTCTCCGGCTCGTTCAACCGGAACCGGTTCAACACGGAATACCCCTATACGTTCGCGCAGAACCTGAACGCCACCTACGATTTTGACCGGGACAACGCCGCGTTCAATGTCCGCATGGGCTACACGGGCGACTTCACCGGCGGCGTTTATACCGCCGCGAAGGGCTCCTGGGCTTACCTCGGACTCGTGCACGCTGTGGAGGGGCCTGTTCCCGCGCCTTCTCAGCCCGAGACGCCGACGGAACCGACGACCGAGCCGGAGCCGACGACCGAACCCGCGGCGCCAACACAGCCGCAGCCGCAGCCGGGCAGCTGCACCCATATTTGCCATTCGTCCAACGCGTTTTTGCAATTTGTGTGGAAGATCGCGAACTTCTTCAACAAACTGCTCGGTATCAACCATTTCTGCGCGTGCGGAAAAGCCCATTGGTAATACCGCTTTGCCGGAACGATAGCAACAGCCGGTTGCTTGCCATTTCATTCTTGCTGTGTTAGAATTGACGCAGGAGGTGTTCCTATGAATACAAAAGACGTAATCTATGAACTGCGGACCAAAAACGGACTGTCGCAGGACGAGCTTGCTGAAAAAGTCTTTGTGACGCGGCAGGCGGTGTCGCGCTGGGAGACAGGGGAGACTGTGCCGAATACCGAAACGCTGAAGCTGCTCTCGAAGCTGTTCGGCGTGTCAATCAATACGCTGCTCGGCGAGCCGCGCAAGCTGATCTGCCAGTGCTGCGGGATGCCGCTAGAGGACGCGATCCTAAGCCACAACGAGGACGGCTCGCTCAACGAGGACTACTGCCAGTGGTGCTACGCGGACGGGACCTATACCTACAGCGACATGGACACGCTGATCGACGTCTGTGTTCCGCACATGGCGGCGCAGGGTTTCACGGAAGAACAGGCGCGCGCCTATATGAAAGAGATGCTGCCGAACCTGGATTACTGGAAGCGCTACGAGGAGCTCAGCGACGGCGGCCAGTTTGAGCAGTTCAAGCAGCAGCTGATCGAAGAGATCAACGCGCTCGGAATCGAGGGGATGCCGAAAGTCGAAAAGCTGAACGCCCTCGTCGGCAGCTACGTCAATCTTCCGTACCGGCTCCCGAGCGGCGCGGAGGTCAAGTTCCTGAACGACGGGACGACCTATCTCGGCAATCAACTCGAGCCGGCATTCGGCGGTGACCGCTGCTTCGGCGTGCTGGCGAATATGGACTTTATCCTTGTCTGCACTTACGGCAAAGACGGTGCAGACCCGGAACTCGTCCTCTATAAAAAGAGATAAACCCAAAAAGAAAAACGCCGGTTGATCCGGCGTCTTTTTTGTTTATTATACTTCCAACGTGTCAAACTCCTCCCGGAACCAGACGTCCTGAATCTCGAACGTTTTGCCGTCCAGATAATCGAGCGCGCCCGCCTCGGTGGTGAAGTCGAACGAGAGCTTATAGGAGCAAAGGCACTGCTTTTTGAGCCCGCTTTTCTTGTTATGGGCGTTGGTGCCGTACTTTCCGTCGCCGAGCAGGGGGTGCCCGATCGACGCGAAGTGCGCGCGGATCTGGTGAGTCCGCCCGGTCAAAAGATCGACCTCCAGCAGTGACAGCCCGTTTCCTTCGCGCAAAACGCGGTACTTTGTGCGGATCGCCTTGTCGTCCGGGTTCTTCTTTTGCTTGTGGATGAAGACCCTGTTCTTGTCTTCGTCCTTCCAAAGCCAGCCCTCGAGCAGCCCTTCCTTCTCTTTGAGCGTCCCGACCACGACGCAAAGGTAATATTTGTGCAGTTCGCGGTCCTTCATCTTCTGGTTCAGTACGCGCAGCGTCTCGGCGGTCTTTGCGGCGATGACGATCCCGGCTGTGTTGCGGTCGATCCTGTTGACGAGCGACGGCGTGAACGAGGCTTCGTTTGCCGGGTCATATTCTCCCTTTTCAAAGAGATAACGCTTGACGCGCGTGATCAGCGTGTCGATATATTCCCTGTCGTCCGGGTGCGAAAGCAGCCCGGCTTTTTTGTTGAGCAGCAGGATGTTGCCGTCCTCGTAGAGGATATCGAGCACTTTCGGCGCGGAAAGGAAGTCATAACGCGTCTCCCGCGGCGTAAAGAATTCGTCGTTGATATACAGCTCGACCACGTCGCCCTCCTGCAGCCGCGTTGAGATCTCGGCGCGCTTACGGTTGAGCTTGATGCGCTTGAGCCGGATATACTTATACAGCAGCGACTGCGGCAGATTCGGCACGCTTTTTGTCAAAAACTTGTCGAGCCGCTGCCCGGCGTCGTTCTTTTCAATCACAAAGCTTTTCACGGCGCTCCCTCTTCGTTTCGTTTGATGCCTCTATCATACCACAGAACGCAAAGAAAAGGCAACGGGCAATTCACTTTTTTTCGCTTTTTTCATTGCCAAACGCTGACAAATATAGTATAATAACTTAAATATGTATAATGAGGGTACTATTGCAATGAAAAACGCAGGACAGGACTGGTATCAGCTCGACAACGCGGCAAAGATTTTTCCGGGGCAGAATTCGCGCACCTGGTCAAACGTCTTCCGCGTCGGTGTTGAGCTGCAGAAAAAGGTGGATCCGCTGCTGTTGAAGACGGCGCTCAATCAGGTGCTCGACCGGTTCCCGACCTTCGACGTGCGCCTCAAGCACGGCCTGTTCTGGCACTACTTTGAAAAGAACCCCCACGAAGCGGACGTTCAGCCGGACGTCAAGAATATCTGCTACCGGATCAACTTCAAAGAAAACCGCGGCTTTCTCTTTCGCGTCTATTACCATGACAAGCGCATCGCGGTCGATTTCTTCCACGCCCTCGGCGACGGCTACGCCAACACCGTTTTTGTCTCGACCCTCGTCGCGCAGTACCTGCGCCTTTGCGGCGCCGAAATCGGCTGCGGCGGGGCGGTGCTCGATCTGAATGATGAGCCGACCGCGGAGGAGCAGAGCGACGCATACCGCCAGTACGCGGATTCCAAAGCGAAATATGACCGCCGCGACAAAAACATGTACCACGCGCAGGGAATCAAAGAGGGCAGCCACCTTTGCAACTACACGATCGGTGTCATGAGTGCATCGCAGCTGAACGAAGCGGCGAAACGCTGCGGCGCGACGCTGACGGAGTTCCTTGCGGCGCAATTGCTTGATATTCACTATCAAAAGCAGCTGCGCGAAGAGAAAAAGCAAAAGGAACTGTGCATCCAGATCCCGGTCGATCTGCGGCGGCATTTCCCGTCGAAAACACTGCGCAACTTCGTCGTGTGCATCCGCGTCAAACTGAACCCCGCGATGGGGGACTATACCTTCGAAGAGATATTGCGGCAGGTGCAGCTGCAGATGAAGCTGCAGAACGAGCCGAAGTTCCTCAATTCCATGATGACCCAGAATATGAAGGTGGAGCGCAATGTGGCGCTGCGGGCGACGCCGCTCTGGCTCAAGGATCTTGTCGTCGGCATTTCGTTCGCGATTACCGCTGAACAGACGACGACGGCGCTGCTGTCGAATATCGGCAAAGTCGAACTGCCGCCCGAAATGTATCCGTATATCGAAAAGTATATGTTCTTCACCGGCCCCGGTCAACGGAACGGCGGGCGCTGCGGCGTCATCAGCTGCGGCGACACGCTCTGCCTGACCGTTTCCAACTGTTACCGCGAGACCGAAATCGAACGCGAACTGTTCACCCGGCTCGTCAAACTGGGCGTACACGTCAAGATCGAAAGCAACCGCGTATAACCGCGTACAGAGGAGAAAAGCTATGTCATATTGTGTTCATTGCGGCGTGGAACTCGACGCGTCCGCCGCGCGCTGCGCCCTGTGCGGCACGCCGGTCGTTGACCCGCTGGAAAGCGTGCCCCAGCCGCAGCAGACCGCGCCGTTTGCCGAAACGCCGTTTGTGCCCAAGCACATGCGCCGGCGCTTCGTGGCGTATATCATCAGCGTTGTCATGCTGATTCCGAACATTGTCTGTTCGCTCGCCAACGCGATCTTTTACGCCGACGGCTTCTGGTCGTTCTATATCAACGCGACGAGCCTGCTGCTCTGGGTCGTGTTCGTCTTCCCGTTTTTCACCAAAAAGCTGCGCCCCTATCTGATGTGGGCGTTCGATACCGTCGCGATTGCGTTTTATATCTTCTTCTTTTTCGTCATGCGCTATGAGACGCGGGCGAGCTGGTACTACGAAAGCGCGATTCCGATCGTGCTGTTCATCGCATTCCAGATTTTGTTCTATATGATCTGGGTGCGCCGCAAAAAGAGACATTGGGTGCTGCAGACGGCGGTGATCGATTTCAACATCGGGCTCGCCGCGCTGGTGATCGGCTCGATTCTGCAGATCAACCGCAATTTCACCAAGGCGTTTTACGTCGGCGTCATTATCTTTATTTCCTGTATCGTGCTGCTCGCGTTTTTGATCTACTGCTATTCCAGCAAGCACATGCGCGCGTGGCTGACCAAGAAGTTCTATGTCTGAGTCCGTTTCGCAGCAGACGCTGCTTTCGACGCTGAAACGCGTCTTTGGCTACGACGCGTTTCGCCCGGGACAGGAGGACGTCGTCCGCGCTTTGCTCGACGGGCGCGACGCGCTCGCCGTGATGCCGACCGGCGCGGGAAAATCGATCTGCTTTCAGCTGCCCGCGCTGCTGCTGTCCGGCGTGACGCTGGTGATCTCTCCGCTGATTTCGCTGATGAAAGATCAGGTGCAGTCGCTGGTGGAAAACGGCGTCAGGGCCGCCTATCTCAACACGTCGCTGACGCATAAGCAGGTCGAGCTTGTGCTCAACCGCATGGCGCGCGGCGTTTACAAAATCATCTACGTCGCGCCGGAGCGGCTGACTTTGCCGGCGTTTCAGCGCGCCGTCGCGCAGCTGAACGTTTCTCTGCTTGTCGTGGATGAGGCGCACTGCGTTTCGCAGTGGGGCCACGATTTTCGCCCGTGCTATCTTGAGATCGCGCCGTTCTGCGCGTCGCTGCGGCAACGCCCGACGGTCTGCGCCTGTACGGCGACCGCGACGCGCCGTGTCCGCGACGACATCATCGAACTGCTCTGCCTGAACGAGCCCCGGCTCGTGACGCGCAGCTTCGACCGGCAAAACCTCTTCTTTGAGGTGGAACGCCCGAAACAGAAGTTTCTCGCGCTGCGCCGCCGGCTGGACATCTGCGAAGGCCGCAGCGGTATCGTCTATTGCAGTTCGCGCAAAAAGGTCGACGAACTGTGTGAGGCGCTCGCGGCGCTGGGTTACAGCGTGACGGGTTACCACGCCGGGATGGACCAGAAAACACGGCGTCAGAATCAGGACGACTTTCTCTACGACCGCAAACGCATTATGGTCGCGACCAACGCCTTCGGCATGGGAATCGACAAACCCAACGTCTCGTTCGTGATTCATTTCAGCATCCCGGGCGATATGGAAAGCTACTATCAGGAAGCCGGTCGCGCCGGCAGAGACGGCAGCGCGGCGGACTGCGTACTGCTGTTTCAAAAGAAGGATCTGCAGATTCAGCGCTATTTCATCGACAACCCCGAAGAAAACGAGGCGCTGTCCAAAAAAGAGGCTGCGCAGCTGCGGCGCCAGCGCCACGAAAAGCTGGACCGTATGATCGATTACGCCGAACACACGGGCTGTTTGCGGCAATTCATTCTCGACTATTTCGGCGAAGAAGCGCCGGACAACTGCGGCAACTGCAGCGGCTGTCTCGGCAACCGTCTTTCGATCGACGTTACCGTCAACGCGCAAAAGATCCTCTCGTGCGTCGTGCGTCTGAAAGCCGACGCGCGGCCGCAGACGGTCGCCGCCGTGCTCAAGGGCAGAGAGGAGGCCGCGGCGGCGTTCGGCAGCAACTCCACGTTCGGTCTGATGGCGGATATGGCGCAAAGCGAGATCGAACGGCTGATCGCCTTTTTGTGCGAACGGGAACTGCTGATGCTGCGCGACGGTGTGCTGACGGTGACCGACGACGCGAAAGACGTGCTTTACCGCGGCAGACATGTGCGCATGGCCGTTGCCAAAGAGGGCGGTTCGCGCCGGCAAAAGAAGGACAGCGCCGACCTTGCGGGCGGCATAACCGATCCGGTATTGTACAGCCGTCTGCGGGCGCTGCGCAAGACGCTTGCCGATAAAGCGAGCATGCCTGCTTTCACAATCTTTACCGACAAAACGCTGCAGGCGATGGCGGCGCTGCAGCCGCGTACGCTGCGGGACTTCTCCAAGCTGCCGGGCGTCGGCAGCCATAAACTCGAAAAATACGGGATCGTCTTTCTCAAAGAGATCCTTGCCTATCTGAAAGAAATCAACACAAACAGCTGAAAGTGATGAAAGGGGGAACGCGTGATGCACAGAAGGATCTGGCTTGTTTCATCTGTCGATAAGGAGAACGCCGCCGCGATCGCGGATGCGCACGGGCTTGACCCGTTTGCCGCGCTGCTGCTGTCGTCGCGCGGGATCACCGACGACCAACAGATCGAAGCCTTTTTGAACGAGGATACGCCTTTGTGCGACCCGTTCTCGATCAAAGACATGGACAAGGCGGTCGCCGCCGTCCAGGACGCGCTGGACCGCGGGGAGCGGATCGCGGTGTACGGCGACTACGACGCGGACGGCGTCACGGCGGCGTCGCTGCTGTATCTCTATCTCGAAGCGCTCGGCGCCGATGTGCTGTGCTACATTCCTGACCGCAACAGCGAGGGCTACGGGCTGAATCTCGCCGCTGTGGAGCGGCTGCGCGACGACGGCGTGAAACTGATTGTCACCGTCGATAACGGCATCTCCGCGCTCGCGGAGGCCGAGGCGATCTATGACTACGGGATGCGGCTCGTCGTGACCGATCACCATAAGGTCGGCTCCACTTTGCCGCGCGCAGAAGCGGTCGTCGATCCCCACCGTCCCGACTGCCTGAGCCCGTTCAAAGACTGGGCGGGCGTCGGCGTCGCGTTCAAGCTTGCCTGTGCGCTGTCGCAGGGAGAGGACGAAGCGATCCTCGAAGACTTTGCCGATCTGATTACCGTCGGTACAATCGCGGACGTTGTGCCCCTGACCGGCGAGAACCGCACGATCGTCCGGCACGGTCTCCATCTGATCAACAACGGCGGCAACCACGGCCTTGCCGCGCTGAAAAACGTCGCGCTTTCCGCGCCGCGCGCGCTGACAGCGAACGGCGTTGCCTTCTCGCTCGTCCCGCGCCTGAACGCCGTCGGGCGGATCGACCGCGCGGACGACGCGTTTGAACTGTTGATCTCCGACAACGAGGAGACGGCGCAGCAGCTTGCGCAAAAGATCTCCGACTGCAACGCGACAAGACAGTCCCTGGAACAAAAAATCATGACGGAAGTGGAAAAACAGCTGATCGCTCAGCCGGAGCTGCGGTTCGACCGCGTCCTCGTTTTCAACGGCGAGGGCTGGCACGGCGGCGTGATCGGCATTGTTGCGGCACGGCTGATGGAACGCTTCGGCAAGCCGTGCATCGTGATTACCTCGGACGGCGACGAAGCGAAGGGCTCCGGCCGGAGTCTCGAGGGCTTCTCGCTCTATGACGCCATCGACGCCGAACGCGATCTGCTGACCCATTTTGGCGGGCACCCGCAGGCGGCGGGATTCGGGATCCGCACGGCGGACATCCCCGTGTTCCGTCAGCGCATCAACCAGTACGCCAAAGCGGTGCAGATGCCGTTTCCGACGCTGTCGCTCGACTGCAAGCTGCGCCCCGGCTATATCTCCGCCGATCTGCTGCCCGTGATCTCCATGCTCGAGCCTTTCGGTGCGGGCAATCCGCAGCCGCTGTTCGGGCTGACGATCCAATCGATCCAGTCCATCGGGGGCGGCAAGCACATCCGGCTCCAGCTGACCCGCGGCGGCGACCGTATCCAGGCGCTGAAATTCGGCGTGAGCGCCGAGCAGTTCCCGTACCGTCAGGGAGACTCGGTCGATCTCGCCGTACGGCTCGAGGCGAACGAATACATGGGCACCTTCCGCGTCAGTATCTATATCCGCGATATCCGGCTGCACAACACGGACGACCGGCTGGCTCTCGAGTCCGCGCGGCTTTACGAAAAGGTGCGCAGGGGAGACAACGTCGCGCCGAAGGAGGCCGCCGCGTGTCTGCCCGACCGCGCGTTCGCGGGGCAGGTCTATCGGTACATCCGCGATCATATCTTTTATGAAGACGACATCGATCTGATGTGCTACCGCCTCGGCGGCGACGGCAGCGAAGTCTGCCGGGCACTGATGACGATCGACGTACTCAAGGAACTCGGCGTTTTACGCGCCGAAGAAAGCGGCAGGCTCGTCACGGACGACAGCCAGAAAGCGCCGCTCGAACAATCAGCTTTGCTGCGGCAGGTGCTGCGGCTGACACAGTAACGAAAGGGGGAAACGGAGTATGACGGAACAACAGGGCGAATACGGCTTTGAGCATCTGCTCGAAACACTGCGGGAAGCCTCGTTCCCGGAAGCGGAGATCACACGGATCACGCAGGCGTACGTCTTTGCGCGCAACGCCCACGAGGGACAAAAGCGCCGCTCGGGCGAACCGTATATCATTCACCCGGTCGCGGTCGCGCAGATCCTTGCCGGGATGGGCATGGACGGAGACTCTATCTGCGCTGCGCTGCTGCATGACGTGGTGGAAGACACGCCCGTGACGGATCAGCAGGTCCGCGCGTCGTTCGGCGATTCCGTCGCGCAGCTTGTGGACGGCGTGACGAAGATCGGTCAGATCCCGTTTTCGCCGGATCAGATGGAGGAGCAGCAGAACGAGAATATCCGCAAAATGCTGCTCGCCATGTCGCGCGATATCCGCGTCATTATTATTAAACTTGCCGACCGCGTCCATAATATGCGGACCCTCTCGTTTATGCCGGAGGAAAAGCGGCGGTTCAAGGCGAAGGAAACGCTCGAGATCTACGCGCCGATCGCGCACCGTCTCGGTATCCGCGCATTCAAGGAAGAGCTGGAGGATCTCGCGATACGCTACCTCGACCCCGTCGCGTACGAGGAGATCTCCAAAACGCTGGAATCGCAGGTGGAATCGCGGCAGGCGTTTCTGGACAGCATCCAGAAGGAAATCGGCGAACGCGTCCGGCAGGACGTCCCGAACGCCCATCTTTCCGGCCGGATCAAGTCTGTCCACGGTATCTACCGCAAGACCTATATGCTCGGGCGGACGATCGACGAGATCTACGACATCTACGCGGTGCGCATCATTGTTGACTCCGTGTTCGAATGCTACTACTGTCTGGGCATCATCCACGATATGTTCAACCCGCTCCCGGGCCGGTTCAAGGACTATATCTCCACACCGAAGCCGAATATGTACCAGTCGCTGCATACGACGGTCATCGGCAAGGCCGGTATCCCGTTCGAAGTGCAGATCCGTACTTGGGAAATGCACCACACAGCGGAATACGGTATCGCGGCGCACTGGAAATACAAGCTCGGCATCGAGGGAAAAGACAAATTCGAAGAACGGCTCGCGTGGATCCGGCAGCTGCTGGAGACCCAGCAGGAGAGCGACGACGTCGAAGAGATCGTCAACGTGATCAAAACCGATTTCACGCCCGACGAAGTCTTTGCCTTCACCCCGAAGGGGGACGTCATCTCGCTGCCGATGGGCTCGTCCATCGTTGACTTCGCCTATGCGATTCACTCGGCGGTCGGCTCAAAAATGATTGGCGCCAAGGTGGACGGCCGCATCACGACGCTCGACCACAAAATCAACAACGGCGAGATCATTGAAATTCTGACGACCTCGAATCCGCGCGGTCCGAGCCGCGACTGGCTGAAGATCGCCAAGACGAGCTCCGCGCGTTCGAAGATCAAGAGCTGGTTCAAAAAGGAAAAGCGCGAAGAGAACATCGTCGAAGGCCGCGCGGAGGTTGAACGCGAATTCCGCCGCAACGGCGTGATCCTGCCCGAAAAGCAAATGACTGAGTTCCTGCAGAAAATCGCGGAAAAACAGCGCTTTTCGACCATCGACGACCTGTTCGCCGCGATCGGCTACGGCGGCCTTTCGCTCAACAAGATCATGCCGCGCATCCGCGAGGACTACAACAAGCTCCAGCGCGAGACCGAGGATCCGCTGAAAGCGGCGGAGCCGCCCGCGGTACAGCCGCCGAAGAAGGTCGTCAAAAGCCCGGAAGGCATCGTGATCGAAGGTATCGACAACTGCCTGATCAAATTCTCGCGCTGCTGCGACCCGCTGCCCGGCGACGAGATCATCGGCTTCATTACCCGCGGCCACGGCGTGTCGATCCATACGCGCCAGTGCTCGAACGTGCCGAAAAACATCGCCCTCTGCGACGAACCCGAACGCTGGGTCCGCGCGACCTGGGACCAGAAGGCGAAAAGCGATTACCGCGTGACGCTCGGCGTCACCTGTATCAACCGCGTCGGTATGCTTGCCGACCTGTCGACGGCGCTCGCGAATATGCACGTCATGATTCACTCGCTGTTTACGAAGGAGAGCAAGGATTCGCGCGTTGTGATCTACCTGACCATCACGGTCAACTCCGCCGAACACCTGCGCAACCTGAGCGAAAAGCTCAAGAAGATCAAGGGCGTGATCGACGTCGAACGTTCGGGCCTTTGATGAAGTGCACAGTGCGCAGTGCACAGGGACGTGCCAAAGCAAAGTTCAGAGGAAAACGCAGTCCCGCGTCCTTGCAAAAATGCAAGTTTGCAAGGATTGCAGTCGTCAGTCGACAGCAAAATGGAGTTTCATTCCAATTTCCAAATTCCCTCAGTCCCTAATCCCTAATCC
>JAFYDS010000015.1 GCA_017544665.1 Clostridia bacterium
AAACAGTTTCAGCGTCTCGACCTGACGGCGGTACAGTTCTTCGTTCGTATGCTTCTCCTGCGGGAGAGGCTCTTTTTTATACATTACAAATCACGCTTTCAAAGGAGGTGAGCCTACATGGTACATTGGCTGTTTGTCGTACCGGAGCTGTATTGGAAACGGGTTATGCAGATTGTACGGGAATGGCTTTGGCGGTGGTGATCACTTTCATGGCTCATACCCAGTTTGCTTTACCGTCAGCGGTATGGCGAACGGGTTATGCGGGGTGTACGTGTCAATCTGTCGCCGACGCCATGATAACGGCAAATCGGCCGGTGGATCGGTCATACACCGTGATGCACAGCGCACCCCACCATTCGTGTCCGTCATCAAAATAGTCCGACCAATCCGTTGACCATTTATACACCTCAAGGCTGTCTGTTCCGTTCGGAAAAAGGGCGGCGTTTATTTTATCAAAATCCGCATCTGTGTAATTATTGGTGTGCGGCGGATATAAAAACGCTTTCCTGTAATTCAGAGCACCGTTTTTGTCCGCAGGAGCAAACAGTTCCTCTGTCGGTATGCTTTTTGCCGTGATTGTACTCGGCTTAAAGGTTACTTCCCAGCCATCGGATGTGATATACAGAGCGGCTTTCATCAGCGCGTTCCAATGTGATTCGCAGCCGTTATACGGCGCGTCCAGCTTTGCGATGTAGTAATCGACAACACAATCCGGGTAGTGGGCGATCAGATCATAAAAGGAGTCGGCGGAAAAGGTGTGACCGCCTGTGCGACGATAGTTCTCTATCGTAATTCTTACAATTTCCTCAACCAGAGCTGCGCGGCTTTTATAACCGTCCGGTATAGCCACCATCGTATACCATTTGCCGGGGTAATCCCAGTACTGCTGAAAATAATCCTCGACGGGATGACGGTCGATAACCGCGTCAATTGCCGGGTATGTCTGCCGTGCTATGACCAGCGCTTCTTTGTGCACTTCGTCCCTGAGCTCAGCCGCGTATTTCAGATCCTGTTCGCTGTAATCCGACATGACAAATCATCCTTGAAACGCTCAATTTTATACAGTATACCACACCCAACCCATTCCCGCAACAGCGGAGGTGATTTTTTTGATCCCCATTCTCATGCAAGACGAAACCACCGTCGGTTTTCTGAAAGAAGCCATGTCCTGCGTCGTGACGGAGGAGCGCAACGGCGTGTTCGAGCTGTCGCTGACCTATCCCGTCACCGGCGCGCTGTTCGACAAGCTGCAGATCGACCGTTTTGTCAAAGCAAAGCCCAACGACACCGCCGACCTGCAGCTTTTCCGTATTTACGAGGTAACCAAACCGATGAACGGCGTCGTGACCGTAAACGCGGAGCATGTGTCCTATGCGCTGTCGAATTTCCCTGTGGATGAAATCAACATCACCGGCACGGCAACGCAGGCAATCAACGCGGTGCTGTCCGACGTCACATACGACCTTGACTATTTCGATAAGGTCAACCCGTTTATGGTTGCAACCACCGACATGGACGCGGTCAAAGCGTTTTCGTTCAAGATCGGTTCTGCGCGTGCTGCACTCGGCGGTACGGAAGGTTCTATCCTCGATGTGTACGGCGGAGAATACGAGTTCGATAACTACACCATCCGTCTGCACAAACACCGCGGCAGAGACACCGGCATCGTGATCGCCTACGGCAAAAACATGACGGACATCAAGGTGACGACATCTCTCGAATCGGCGTATACGGCGCTGTACCCCTATGCCGTAAAAGACGACCGGCTGTATATCGCCAACGTTTGGGAGTTTGAGACGGAACCGACGCTGACGTTCATCGAATATGACCCGATCATGCCGGTGCAGAACCGATCCGGCATTTCCGACCGCATCCTCGTCAAGGACTTTTCACGGGATTTCACCAATGACGAAACGGTGTCCAACCGCACGCTCGCGGAAAAAGCGGAGAAATGGCTGCAGGAGCATGACATCAACAGTCCGTCCGTCAATGTGACGGTGTCTTTCGTACAGTTGTGGGAATCGTCGGAGTATGAAGAGCTGAAAGCGCTGGAGCAGGTGTCGCTCTGCGACTGGGTGACGGTACGCCACAAAGACCTCGGCATTGACATGAAAGCGCAAGTCGTGAAAACGGTCTACGACACGATCGCCGAACGGTACAACAAGATCGAGCTTGGTTCCGCAAAGGCGAACTTCGGCGATACGATCCGGCAGGCAGCCAATGACCTGACGAAACTTGTGCAGTCCATCGATACAGCGGCGATTTCTTCGCAGATCACGCGGGAGTATCAGGCGGCGATCCAGCGCGCGACAAAAGCAATCACCGGCGCGGAATACGGCGCGGTACGCCTGACGCCGTCCAACTGCCCCAATCAGATCACGATCGCGAACCATGAGATCCCGGAGCGTGCGACGAAAGTCTGGCGCTGGAACATGGGCGGCCTCGGCTATTCGCCGAACGGCTACGACGGACCGTTTACGACAGCCATCACGGCGGACGGCGAGATCGTGGCGGATTTCATCACAGCAGGCACGCTGACGGCCAACATCATCCGCGCCGGGATCCTGACGTCGGTCAACGGACGCTCCTCGTTTAATCTGGAGAGCGGCCTGCTGAAATCGTCCAACATCGAAGTCACAGGCGGCACAATCCGGATCGGTAATTCCGATTACTATACATACATTGCCAACGGCAGTATCGCGCAGCACATGACCTCCGGCGGCGGCTTGATCGGCGGTTTGGTGCCGATTGGCGTGATTGAAGATAACCATATCACCGAAGGTCTGTACTGTGAACACGGTACGGACGGCGTTGGTGTATATGAGCGGCAGGTGGACGGCTCTTTCCAAACGCTTGCGCTGTTTCATAAATCGAAGTCATATATTTACTCGCCCCTGCAGGTGATCGGTGATCTGACGATGGTTGGCGAACTGTCGCTTGCAGGCAAGTTGTCCATCGGCGGCAATATCTCTTTCGGGATGGCGGCCACAAACAGCCTGAATTTCAGCGGTGAGAACGGCATCGCGCTCGGCGGCAGCACGGCTTTTCGGCTGCTTTCAGGCAGTCTCGCGCTGGGGATCGAGGGTAAAACGACCAAGTATTACGGCGAAGACCTCATACCGACCAGCTCCGTTGATCTCGGCAGTTCATCGTCCAAATGGGGCGTTGTCTATGCCGCCAGATACGAAGTGCCGGGCGGACTGATCACTTCCGGCGACGGTGCGCTGCTGATCGGCACAAGCCTTTCGGACGGCATTGCCATCGGGTCGGCTTCCGGCAGTTCGGTTACGCCGTATCTGATGATCCAAAGCGACAAAGTGATTGCAAAAGGAAAAATGTATGCGTCGGAGTTTTTGGTCACTTCATCCGAATCCGTCAAGACAAACATATCCGAGACGAGCAGTGTGCTGGATATTGTCCGCAACAGCCGCATCTATACATACAACCTGATATCCGAAACACCCGAACCATACGGCTTTAAAGTAGAACCGGAGACCGGTGATGCGGATAACAACGAGGGCGTTGTTGTTGCGCAGAGCGAAGAAGACTCCCTGAACTACGCATCCGCACCGGAGATTTCGGAACACACAAGCACAGGATTTGTCATCGGCAGAGAAACGCCTGACGCGGTTCTGTCAGAGGACGGCGCGCACATCGACCTTTACGCGATGGCCGCTCTCAACTGGCGCGCCACACAGGAGCTTCTCGAAAGAATAGAACGATTGGAGGAACAAACGTGACGGAAATCATCCAACAAAAGCTGACGGAATTGTCGGCGCAAAAAGAGCAGCTTCTGGTGCAGCTCAACGCCGTGATCGGCGCGGAGCAGGTGCTGAAAGAATTGCTCGGAAAGGAGGTGTCAGACCATGAGCGAAGTGACGCTGTCGGAGATCGAGCGCAGACTTGCG
>JAFYDS010000101.1 GCA_017544665.1 Clostridia bacterium
AGTGCAGATCGCAGTGCTGACGCACCGCATCAACACGCTCACCGAGCACCTGAAGACCAATAAGAAGGATCACCATTCCCGCCGCGGTCTTCTGAAAATGGTCGGTCACAGACGCAACCTGCTCGCTTATCTGCAGAAGAACGACATCGAACGTTACCGTTCCATCGTTGCAAGACTCGGCCTTCGTAAATAAGAAAACGCAAAACAGCAGGCACGGCCGACGTGTCTGCTGTTTATGTCGTTTATTCCGCCTCGTTTTCCGCAGGGCTCCATACGGATTAGCACTAAATGGAACGTTTCCGCCAACGGCGCAATCATAAAGAAACGCTGCATTTATTGCTAAACCGGACCTTGCGTGAAGATAAAAATCTATTTTCAGAAAGGTTAGGTAAAAGCTATGTTCCCTGAATTCAGAACATTTGAAACCACTC
Source organism: Clostridia bacterium (assembly GCA_017544665.1). GTDB lineage: Bacteria > Bacillota > Clostridia > Oscillospirales > Acutalibacteraceae > UBA6857. The sequence continues at coordinate 432 of JAFYDS010000101.1, forward strand.
TCGCCGGCAGACCGCTCAAGGTCGAAACCGGTAAAATGGCCGGTCTTGCCGGCGGCTCCTGCCTCATCCGCTACGGTGAGACGGAGATCCTTTGCACGGCGACCATGTCGGCAAAGCCGCGTGAAGGCGTGGATTTCTTCCCGCTTTCCGTCGATTTTGAAGAAAAGCTCTACTCGGTCGGCAAGATCCCCGGCTCGTTCCAGCGCCGCGAAGGCCGCGCCAGCGAAAAGGCGACCCTTTGCTCCCGCGTGATCGACCGCCCGATCCGTCCGCTCTTCCCGAAGGATATGAGAAATGACGTCGGCGTCGTCGCCACGGTCATGTCTGTCGATCAGGACTGCCTGCCCGAAATCACCGCCATGCTCGGCGTTTCCGTCGCGATCTCCATCTCCGAGATCCCCTGGGACGGCCCGATCGCCGGCGTGTCCGTCGGCCTTGTCGACGGTCAGTTCGTCATCAACCCGACCGAAGAACAGCGCGCCAAGAGCGAGATGGCTGTGACGGTCGCTTCCACCGCCGATCTCGTCGCGATGATCGAAGCCGGCGCGAAGGAAGTTGACAATGAGACGATGTTCGACGGTATCATGTACGCCCATAAGGTCAACCAGGAACTGGTCGAATTCATCAAGGGCATCCAGAAGGAAGTCGGCAAGGAAAAGGTCCCGTTCGAATCGCAGGATCCCGATCCGGCGATGTTCGAAGCTGTCAAGGACTTCGCGATCGATATGGTCAAGGAAGCCCTCGACACCGACGACAAGCGCATCCGCGACGAGAGACTCAAGCCCATCTATGCCGCTGTTCACGAACAGTTCGACGAAACCTATCCCGAAGAGATCACCAAGATCGACGACTGCATGTACAAGCTGCAGAAGTACGTCGTGCGCCGCTGGCTGCTCGACGAAGGCAAGCGTGTTGACGGCCGCGGCATCAACGATATGCGCCCGCTCAACGCCGAGATCGATCTGCTTTCCCGCGTCCACGGCTCCGGTATGTTCACCCGCGGCCAGACCCAGGTCCTCACCGTGACGACCCTCGGTACCGCGAGCGACGCCCAGATGCTGGACGGCCTTGACAATGAAGAGACCAAGCGCTACATGCACCACTACAACTTCCCGTCCTACTCCGTCGGTGAAACGAGACCGCCGCGCGGCCCCGGCAGACGTGAGATCGGCCACGGCGCGCTCGCCGAACGTTCGCTCGTTCCGGTCCTCCCGACGCTCGAAGAGTTCCCGTACACGATCCGCCTTGTGTCTGAAGTGCTGTCTTCCAACGGCTCCACCTCGCAGGCGTCCGTCTGCGGCTCCACGCTGTCGCTGATGGCGGCCGGCGTGCCGATCAAGGCGCCCGTCGCCGGTATCTCCTGCGGTCTGATCACCGAAGGCGACCGCTTCATGACGATGGTCGATATCCAGGGTCTCGAAGACTTCTTCGGCGATATGGACTTCAAAGTCGCCGGTACCAAGCAGGGTATCACTTCCATCCAGATGGACCTCAAGATCCACGGCCTGACGCCGGAGATCATCAAGGAAGCGCTTGAAAAGACCTACGCCGCCCGCTGCAAGATCATCGACGAAGTGATCCTGCCGTGCATCGCGGAACCGCGCAAGGAGCTTTCGAAGTACGCCCCGAAGATGCTCACGACGAAGATCGACGTCGAAAAGATCGCCGACGTCATCGGCAAGCAGGGCAAGGTCATCCAGAAGATCTGCGCCGAATGCAACTGTAAGATCGACGTCGAAGAAGACGGCACGATCTTTGTGTCCGCCATCGACATCGACGACGCGAAGCGCGCCCTTACCATCATCGAAACGATCGCCAAGGATCCGGAGATCGGCGCCATCTACCGCGGCGTCGTCACCCGTCTGATGACCTTCGGCGCGTTCGTTGAGATCGCCCCGGGCAAAGAGGGTCTCGTCCATATCAGCAAGCTCGACGTCAAGCGCGTCGAAAAGGTCGAAGACTGCGTTGCCGTCGGCGACGAAGTGATCGTCAAGGTGACCGAGATCGACGACCAGGGCCGTCTCAACCTGTCCCGCCGCGACGCTTTGATCGAGATCGAAGGCCTGACGCCGGAAAACGACATTGACGACGAGCCGCGCAGACCGCGCCGCGACAACAACCACCGCAGAGGCGGCGGCCATCATCGTCACGACTAAGAGAAAAACGTGCGCGGGCGACCGCGCATCTTTTTCTAATGTGAAATGTGAAATGTGGAATTTGGAATGTGGAATTGCGCCGAACGTTCTGCATGCGCCGGACGTTTGAATCCGCCCCGCAAAGCTGCTTCCGCTGAATCGCTTTTTCCCTTTTCGCTTTTGGCGCATCGCCGCAGGTGGCGCCCTATAATTCCACATTCCACATTCATAATTCCAAATTCTATTTGGAGGTTTCCCATGAAAGACAAAAACAAACTCTTCTCCCTGACCCTGACCGCCGCGTTTCTCGCGCTGATCGTCGTCATGTCCTTTACGCCGATCGGCTACCTCAAGGTCGGCGTGATCGAGATCACGCTGCTTGTGCTGCCCGTCGTCCTCGGCGCGATCACCATCGGTACCGGCGCGGGCGTTTTTCTCGGCTTCGCGTTCGGCGCGACGTCGTTTATCCAGTGCTTCGGAATGAGCACCTTCGGCGCGGCGCTGCTGGCGATCCAGCCGGTTTATACCGCGCTCGTGTGCTTTTTGCCGCGTGTGCTGCTCGGGCTGCTGTCCGGGCTGCTGTTCCGCGCGCTCTCGAAGACAAAGCTCCCTGCCGCCGTGTCCTGCGGTCTGACAGCGCTTTGCGCGTCTCTTTGCAACACGGTCGGTTTTGTCGGACTGCTGGTGCTCTTCTTCGGCAAAACGGAGTATATCCAGGGCCTGATGGAAACGCTCGGCGCGCAGAATCTCTGGGCGTTCGCGCTCGTTTTTGCCGGCGTCAACAGCCTTGTGGAAGCCGCGGCGAACACAGTCCTCGGCGCCGCGCTTGGCAGCGTTCTGCTCAAATTGAAACGGCGGATTTGAGCGATATTTCACAAAAAGCCGGTCCGTGAATTGACAATACAGCGAAACATCTCTATAATGGAATGGTACTTGAAACACTTCCGGATAGGGATGTTTTTTACTTCGGAGGAAAAGAGGAACGACCATGGGGAAACTGAAGACCTTTCTTGACAGCAAGCTGGTCAAAAAGGACGTCGGCGAAGAGACCGTCTTAACGTGGAAAGAGACGATCTCCTACGCGCTCGGCCGCGGCGCGCAGGGCATGAACACCGGTATGACGAGCTCGAAATATGTCAACTACTTTCTGACGAACGTCCTGTTCTCGCGGATGGAACAGGAGAGCGGCAAGGGGAGCGCCATGCGCGTGGCGTCGCGGATCCGCTTCTACTGCGGGATCTTCGACGCGATCAACGACCCCGTGATGGGCGTCATCGTGGACCGCACGCGCACCAAAAACGGGCAGATGCGCCCCTATATCCGGTGGGCGCCGATCTTCGTCGCGATCGTCATGGTGCTGTTCTTCATCGGCTCGTCCGATATGCCGACGTGGTTCAACATCATGTACACAACGATCCTCTTCGTGCTTTTGGACGTCACCTATACCGCCTTCGATATCCCGATGGGCGCGCTGGCGTTTTCGATCACCCCGAGCGGGATCGAGCGCACGAAGCTCTTCGGCGTCTCGTCGATCGTCCGCTCTGTCGGCGGCGCGATCCCGATGGTGTTCGTCGCGGGCGCGGGCCTGCTGCCGTACTTCAAGGACCACCGCCCGCAGTCCTATTTGACGAGCGCGATCATCGCCGCGGTCGGTATCGTGGTTTTGACGCGGATCACCTACGCCAACACGCGCGAGCGCGCCGAGCACAAAGAGGACGTCCCCTCGGTCAAAGAGTGCTTCCGCCTGCTGTTCCAGAACCGTCCGCTGCTGATGCTCTTCCTCGGCAACATCTGCTTTGTGCTTTGCAAGATCCCCGAGCAGGTCTCGACCTACTTCGTCTATGACCTGATGGCGAACGACAAATACAACCTCTTTATCGACATCATCAAGTTCCCCGGCAGCCTGATCGCCGCGGTCCTCGTCCCGATGATCATGGAAAAGCTCGGCCGCAAGGCGAACCCGAAGCGCTTCTATCAGGTCTGCTGCGTCGCCGCGATCGCTTTGAGCGGTCTGTTCGCGCTTTCGACCTACAACGGTCTGATGAACAAACCGGACGGCGCGTCCGTGTCGCTGTTCACGGGTATTCTGATCGTCCTGTTCACGGGCCTTCTCACGATCCCGCTGGAGTTCAAGAACCTGATCCAAAAAGAGATGGAAGCCGAAACGGTGGACTATATCGAATATAAGACCGGCACCCGCGTCGAAGGCGTCATGCTGTCGATCATGTCCTTCACCGGCAAGATCGAGAACACCTTCTCGGCGTCGATCGGTCTGCGGATCCTCGGTCTGACGGGCTATATCAGCCACGAAGAGGGCAGTGTTGCCCAGAACCACCAGACGAACCTCGCGCTGTTCATTATGACGATCCTTGTCCCGGCGCTCGGCTATCTTTTGATGCTGATCCCGATGCACTTCTATAACATCACCGGCGAAAGCCACCGCCGGATGATGGAGGAGATCAAGGTGCGCCGCGCGGCGCTCAAACAGGAAATGACGGAGGCGGAATAAATGAAAGAGACCAAACTGGCGTTCATCGCCGATACCCACCATTTTTCAAAGACGCTTGCCGACGGCGGGCGGCAGTATCAGCTGCGCAGCGGCTCCGACCAGAAGTGCCTGATGGAAACGGGCGACATCATTGACGCCGCGTTCGAGATGCTCAAAAACAGCGACTGCGACGCCGTCCTGATCGCCGGCGACGTCTCCGACGACGGCGAGCGCGTCAGCCATGAGGAGTTCCGCGAGAAGGTACGCGAGCTGCAGAAGAGTAAACCTGTTTACCTCATCACCGCGACGCACGACTGGTGCTCCGACGACAAGCCGCGCCGCTATATCGGCAACGCGGTGCTCTGGGACGTGCCTGTGCTGGATCACACCGAATTGCGCGATTTTTACTATGAATTCGGCCCGAAACAGGCGCTCAGCGAATTCCGTACCCACCTCGGCGTCTGCTCGTTTACGGTCGATATCGGCCCCGACGTGCGTCTCCTTGCGCTCAACGACGACCAGAGCGGCATGGGCGGCGCCGGCTTTTCCGAGGAGCATTTCCAGTGGATCGAAGCCCAGATGGCGAAAGCAAAAGAAGACGGCAAGCTCGTCATCGGGATGCAGCACCATCCGATCATCGCGCACATCCACCCGATGCTGACCGGAGGAAGCTGCGTCAAGGACCGCGAAATGGTTGCCTCCCGTCTCGCCGACGCGGGACTTCGCTATATGTTCGAAGGGCACACCCACATGCAGGCGATCGACTCGTTTACGTCGCCGAACGGCAACACCATTACCTCGGTCAACGTCGGCTCGCTCGTCGGCTACCCGGCGCCGATCTTTTATGTCACGGTCAAGGACGACGGGCTGCATATCGAAGAAGAGCGCGTGCAGAAGTTTACCTTCGAGGGCAAAGAAATCGACGCCCAGCCGTACCTCGCGAAACACGCGACGGACCTTCTCGACCGCCTCGTCGAAGGCGCGCTGATCTCGAAGGACGAGTTCGCCGACCGCCTTTCCGCGATGGGGCTCAAGGGCAACGACTTCAAAAACCTCTATTTCATCGTATATCCGTTCGCGAAGCTCTATTTCAGCGCGAACGTCGGCACCCTTGCGCGCGTGATGCGCTGCGTAGGCCTCGGCCGCTTCCTCGATCCGGCGGCGGTGGCGCAGTACCGCAATAAGCCCTTCCGTGACTTTGTCCACGAGACCTGGCTGTCGATCCTTGACGGCCGCGGTAAGGGCGTGGGCGACGAAGCCTATCAGAAGCTCGTTCTCGGCGTTGCCGACGCGCTCGTGCAGATCCGGTCGTGCAAGCTGACGCTGGATCTGCGGCAGGCGCTGCGCAGTGTGATTACGGCGGATTATTTCGATGATGCTGTGATCTGAGACAGCAAGAAACCAAGAAACAAGAAGGCAAGAAACGATGCAGATTTTCTGTGTCGTTTTTTCCATACCTTTGGCAGGTTTTGAACGAAGCAGACGAATAAAAGAGTGAAATGCATTTCAAGGAGTCTCTTATGAACGAACAGGCATTGGTCGCTTTGCTGCAAACGCAGCCGGAACGCGCGCTGCCGCTTTTGATTGACCGCTACACGGGCTTGGTTTTATCTGTACTGCGGGCGAAAACAGGAAATCTCGCACAGCAGGAGGACAGGGAAGAGCTGGCGAGCGATTGCTTTGTCGCGCTCTATGACATGCGCGACAGAATTGACCTTTCAAAAGGCTCGCTCGCGTCTTTGTTCGCTTCAATCGCGCAGAGAAAAGCGGTCGATTTTATGCGCAGGACAACGCGCCGCCCACAAAGCGAACCGCTGGACGGCGAACCGCCGAACGCGGCGGTACAGCCCGACCCGACCGTAGCGCTGACCGAACGCAAAGCGCTGCTGGACGCTGTCCGCGATCTCGGCGAGCCCGACGCGACGATCGTGTTTTGCAAGTATTATCTCGGTGAAAGCCACCGTGAAATCGGCGACGCGCTCGGACTTTCGGAAAACGCGGTGACCAAACGCCTGCGCCGCAGCCTTGAAAAGCTGCAATCCACGTTGAAAGGAGAGACGGAACATGGAACATAAACTGCAAGAAGCGTTCCATACGCTGACAGAAGCGGAGCTCGCGATGTTTTTGACAGAGGACGCGGCGCAGCTTCCGTCAGACCCCGCCCTTACGGCGCGGGTCCGTCAGCGGACGCTCGAAAAGGCCGGGCTGACCCCGGCAAGAAAGGAACCTGCCATGACGAAAAACAATACCCGAAAACACTGGAAGACCCTGCTGGTCGCCGCTGCGCTCGTCGTGCTTGTCGCGTTCTCCGCGTTTGCCGTGGTGAAATTCGCGCTGCCGAAGGCGATGGTCGACGACCTCTCGCTCGACGCGAATACGGTTGCGTCTGACGCAGCGGACAAAGCCGTCTGCAAAACGAACGGGCTTGTGATTGCCCTCGAGGGCGTCACGACCGGCAAGCTGCCGGAGGGCTACACTTTCAACGGTGCGCGGCCGACGGACGACGGCTGTACCTACGCGATCGTCAGTATCCGCAGCGAAGACGGCAAACCGTTCTGGTATGTCAGTGACAGCGAAGGCTACCACGCCAACAACTTCGGCTTTACGCTGCTGATTGACGGCTACGCGCCGAACGGCTCGATGTTCAAGACAGATTATACGCACGACGGCCGCTACTGCTATGAAGACAGGGAGAACAACGTGCTCTACTGGGCGTACGATATCACGAACGCGCTTTGCTTCGCCGACCGCGGCGTGCTGCTGCAGGTCTGCGACGGTATGACCTCGGGTCCCGAGGAGATCCGGATCGGCAAAGACGGCGGCTTCTATTTTGCGGACGGCTACACCGGCGTCCGCGCACTGTTCGAGCTGCCGCTCGATCCGGCGCTTGCCGACGGCGAAAAGGCTGCCGCGTGGGAAAGCGAAGCCTGCTTCAACACCTACGATGAAATCGTCGCGCTCTTTGCCGCACAGGGGATCGACTACGATACGATCCCGTATGCCGCGCCGGACAGCAATTCGTAAGATTCATTCAACTCCTTTTTTCCTCTTCCCCCATATCAGACCCCGTCGCTTTTCTGCGGCGGGGCCGCTTTTTTCTTTTCAAAAACCCTTGCCGTTTGGTATATATTGTGTTATAATAACATGATTATTAAAATGAGGTAGTTTAGCTATGTTGATCCTGGGAATCGACCCCGGCTACGCGATCGTCGGCTACGGGGTGCTCGATTACAAAAACAACCACTTCACCGTGGTCGATTATGGCGCGATCACGACCGACGCGGGCGTACCTTTCAACCGCCGGCTGGAGATCATCTACGACGAGCTGACCGCGCTGATCGAAAAGCATAAGCCCGAAGCGATGAGCGTCGAAAAGGTGTTCTATAACAACAATGCGAAGACCGTCATCGACGTCAGTCAGGCGCGCGGCGTCATCATGCTCGCGGCACAGAAATGCCGCGTCCCGGTGTTTGAATATACGCCTTTGCAGGTCAAGCAGAGCGTTGTCGGCTACGGCCGCGCGGAAAAGAAACAGATTCAGGATATGACAAAGCGGATTCTGAACCTCGAATCTGTCCCGAAGCCCGACGACACCGCCGACGCGCTCGCGATGGCGATCTGTCACGGACACTCCAGCGGTTCGCTGATGGCGGCGGGCGCGCCCGGGATGCCGCAGCTTAAAATCAGAAAGGGGATCTGACCATGTTTTACAGCTTAACCGGAACCGTGATCGCGCAGGACGCGTCCAGCGTTGCCGTCTCGTGCGGCGGCGTGGGCTTTCTGTGCCAGACGACGGCGAACACCCTGCGCGACGTCCAGCAGGGGAAGGAGATCACCCTCTATACCCACCTCAACGTCCGCGAGGACGCGCTCGATCTCTTCGGCTTTTCGGGACAGTATGAGCTCGAATGGTTCCGCCATCTGATCGGCGTCACCGGCGTCGGACCGAAGGCGGCGCTGGCGATCCTCTCGCAGCTGTCGCCCGATAAATTGGCGCTGTGTATCTCCGCCGGCGACGTCAAGGCGATCACGCGGGCGCCCGGTGTGGGTCCGAAGCTCGCGCAGCGCGTCATCCTCGAACTGAAGGACAAGGCAAAGACCGTCCTTTCCGGCGCGGACAGCGACGTCAACGTCAACTCTGTTGCCGCCGTGCAGGACCTTCCGAATACAGGCGAAGCGATTGCGGCTTTGACGATGCTCGGCTACAGCCAGAGCGAAGCGAGCGTGGCGGTCAGCAAGCTTGACCCGGCGCTCTCCGTGCAGGACCTGATCCGCGGCGCGCTCAAACAGCTTTCCAGAGGGGTATAAGATATGGCAAACGATTATGAAGAACGCTATATGACCGCAGGCTTCACGCCGATGGACAACGAGATCGAAACGTCTCTGCGTCCGCGCGTCATGAGCGAATACATCGGACAGGAAAAGGTCAAAGAAAACCTCGAAATCTATATTCAGGCGGCGCTGAAACGCGGCGAATGCCTCGACCACGTGCTGCTCTACGGCCCGCCGGGCCTCGGCAAAACGACCCTTGCGGGCATCATCGCCAACGAGATGAACGTCAACCTGCGCGTGACGAGCGGTCCCGCGATCGAAAAGCAGGGCGACCTTGCCGCGCTTTTGACCAACCTCAATGAGGGCGACGTGCTGTTCATCGACGAGGTACACCGCCTGAACCGCAGCGTGGAGGAAGTGCTCTATCCCGCGATGGAGGACAACGCGCTCGATATCATCATCGGCAAAGGTCCCTCCGCCCGCTCGATCCGCCTCGACCTGCCGAAGTTCACGCTGGTGGGCGCCACGACCCGCGCCGGCCAGCTGTCTGCTCCGCTCAGAGACCGTTTCGGTGTTGTGTTCCGTCTGGAGCTCTATACGCCGGAGGAGCTGGCACAGATCGTGACGCGCTCGGCGCATATCCTGAACATCGAGATCGACCGCGACGGTGCGCTGGAGATCGCCTCCCGCTCGCGCGGCACGCCGCGTATCGCCAACCGGATGCTCAAACGCGCCCGCGACTTTGCGGAAGTGGTCGGCGACGGCGTGATTACCGAAGAAACGGCGCAGATGGCTTTGGCGCGCATGGAGATCGACCACCTCGGTCTGGACGCGATCGACCGTCGGCTGCTCACCACGATGATCCGCAGCTACAACGGCGGCCCCGTCGGCCTTGACACGATTGCCGCCGCGATCGGCGAAGAGAGCGTCACGATCGAGGACGTGTATGAACCCTATCTGATGCAGATCGGCTTCCTCGGCCGTACGCCCCGCGGACGCGTTGCCACGCCGGCAGCGTATGAGCATTTGGGGCTGACGCCGCCGCAGCAGAGTGGCGGAAATCAGCAGACGCTGTTTTAGTCAGCAGTCAGCAGTTAGCAGTTAGCAGTTAGCAGTTAGCGGTTAGCGGCTGTTAAACCAAAAGTGCCGCCTTTGGCGGCAACTAACTGCTAACGGCTAACAGCTAACAGCTAACAGCTTTTATCATTTTTCACTCTAAGGAGTATCTAACTTATGGGCAGATTATTTGGCACAGACGGCGCGCGCGGCGTTGCCAATACGGATATATCATGTGAACTTGCCATGAACATCGGCAAAGCCGTTGCCATGGTGCTGACAGAACTCGACCACCACCGTCCCCGCGTTTTGATCGGGATGGACACCCGCGTGTCCAAAGATATGCTTGAGGCGGCGATCGCCTGCGGGCTTTGCTCGGTCGGCGCCGACGTGATGACGCTCGGCGTGGTGCCGACGCCCGCGGTGGCCTATCTGGTGCGCCGCTACGGTTACGACGCGGCGGTGATGATCTCCGCGTCGCACAACCCCTGCGAATACAACGGGATCAAGATCTTCAAGGGCGACGGCTACAAGCTGCCCGACGAAGTGGAAAACAAGATCGAAGAGATCATCCTCGACGAAGTCGATGAACCCCCGACGCCGATCGGCGCGGGCGTCGGCAAGATCAGCGTCTGCGAAAACACGGTGCACGACTATATCGAATACCTGCGCTCCACGGTGGACTGCGACTTCAACGGGATGGAGATCGCGCTCGACTGCGCCAACGGCAGCGCGTCGGTCTCCGCTGAACAGCTCTTTACGTCCCTCGGCGCAAAGGTACACATCCTTTTCGCCGCACCGAACGGGCTGAATATCAACGACAACTGCGGCTCGACCCATCTCGAACAGCTGCAGCAGTATGTGAAAGAGCACCATCTGCAGGCGGGCTTCGCCTTTGACGGCGACGCGGACCGGATGCTTGCCGTCGATGAAAACGGCGAGATTGTGGACGGCGACAAGATTATCGCCATCTGCGCCAGACAAATGAAGGAAGAGGGCAGGCTGCGCGGCAACACGGCGGTCGTCACCGTGATGACCAACATGGGCTTTTACAAGTTCTGCGAGCAGGCGGAAATCGCCTATACCGCGACGAAGGTCGGCGACCGTTATGTGCTCGAGGAGATGCTCAAACAAAACTACGCGATCGGCGGCGAACAGTCCGGCCACGTGATCTTCCTCGATTACGCCACGACCGGCGACGGACAGCTGACGGCGTTACAGGTGCTCTCCGTGATGAAAAAGACCGGCAAATCGCTGTCGGAGCTCGCGTCGCTGATGACGGTCTATCCGCAGACGATGATCAACGTCCGCGTCTCCAAAATGGGCAAGGCGCGGTTCCATGACGACCCCGATATCAAAGAGGCGATTCGCCAGGCGGAAGCCCAGCTTGGCTCGACCGGCCGCGTGCTGGTCCGCGTCTCCGGGACAGAGCCGCTGGTGCGCGTGATGCTCGAGGGTGAAAACAAGGCGCAGATCGAAACGCTGGCAAGCGAGATCGCGGCGGTCGTCCGCGAAAAACTGATTTAAGAGGACAGTATGAGATACACAAAAGACTGGCAAGACTATACGCTGCTCGACTGCAGCGACGGCGAACGGCTCGAGCGCTGGGGAGACATTGTGCTGATCCGGCCCGACCCGCAGGTGATCTGGCAGACGCCGAAGACCCATCCGCTGTGGCAAAAGGCGAACGCGCGCTACAACCGCTCAAAAACCGGCGGCGGCAGCTGGGAGGTCTATTCCTCTCTCCCTGCCGATTGGAGCGTTTCGTACCGCGATCTGACCTTCCGCGTCAAGACGATGGGCTTCAAGCATACCGGTCTGTTCCCCGAACAGGCGGTCAACTGGGACGCTGTGACGCAGCTGATCCGGGAAAGCGACCGTCCGCTGAAGGTGCTCAATCTCTTCGCCTATACCGGCGGCGCCACGATCGCCTGTCTCAAGGCGGGCGCCTCCGTCGTCCATGTGGACGCCTCCAAGGGTATGGTCCAGTGGGCGAAGGAAAACGCGAAAGCGAGCGGAGTTGATGACCGTCCCGTGCGCTGGATCGTGGACGACTGCATCAAGTTCGTCCAGCGCGAGATCCGCCGCGGCAACCGCTATGATATCATCATCATGGACCCGCCGTCCTACGGCAGAGGTCCCGGCGGCGAAGTCTGGAAGCTGGAGGACGAGGTGTACGACTTCGTCGCGCTGTGCGAACAGGTGCTTTCCGACGACGCGAAGCTGATGCTGATCAATTCCTATACCACCGGGCTGTCGCCCTCCGTGATGCAGTACATCCTGCAGGCGGTGGTACAGCTGAAACACGGCGGCGCCGTCACTTGTGACGAGATCGGGCTGCCGGTTGCCGGAACGGACCGCGTGCTGCCCTGCGGCGCGAGCGCCTTCTGGCTTTCTAAACCGTAAGAATCCGCAACCAATCAACGAGGTTTCTATGAGCGCATTTATTGAACTGAAAGACGTGACCTTTGCTTACGTCCTGGACGAATCGCATAGCGTGCCGGTGCTGCGGCATTTCAATCTCTCTGTTGAAAAGGGGGATTTTGTTGCCGTGCTCGGACATAACGGCTGCGGCAAATCGACCGTCGCGAAGCTCTGCAATGCGATCGAGGTTCCGCAAAGCGGCACAGTGCTCGTCAACGGGATGGATACCAAAGACGAAGACAAGCTCCTCGAGATCCGCCGCACCGTCGGCATGGTCTTTCAGAACCCCGACAATCAGATCGTCGCGACCATCGTCGAGGACGACGTCGCATTCGGCCCGGAAAACCTCGGCGTCGAGCCGCAGGAGATCCGCCGCCGCGTCGATCAGGCGCTCAAAGACGTCGGGATGTACGACCTGCGCTTTTCGGAACCGCATAAGCTTTCCGGCGGACAGAAGCAGCGCGTCGCGATCGCCGGCATCATCGCCATGCAGCCGGCGTGCATCGTCCTCGACGAGCCGACCGCGATGCTCGACCCGCGCGGACGCAAGGACGTGATGAAGACCGTCCAGATGCTCAACCGCGATTTCGGAATCACGGTGATCTATATCACGCACTACATGGACGAAGCGGCAAAAGCGAACCGCGTCGTTGTGATGGATAAGGGCGCCGTTTTGCTTGACGGGGCGCCGCGCGACGTCTTTCAGCAGGACGCCGTACTCAAAAAAGCCGGGCTCGACGTGCCGCAGGCAACGGAGCTGTCGCTCCGGCTCAAACGTGCCGGCGCGCCGCTTTCCGGCAGTATTCTGACGATCGACGAGCTGTCGCAGCAGCTCGAAACGATTTTGTCGCAACAAGCGGGGAGGGCTGAGACATGAACGAAACGCCCATCCTCCAAACCGAAAACCTCACCTACGTTTACCAAAAAGGCACAAGCAGCGAAGTCACCGCGATCCGGGATGTGTCGATCGAGATCCGGCAGGGCGAGCTTGTCGGCGTGATCGGTCACACCGGCTCGGGCAAAAGCACCCTCATCGAGCATTTCAACGCGCTCAAGAAGGGGACGAGCGGCCGCGTCCTGCTTGACGGCAACGACGTCTGGGCGGACAAGTCCAAGATCCGCGCGGTACGCTTCCGCGTCGGCGTCTGCTTCCAGTATCCGGAGTATCAGCTCTTTGAAGAGACGGTCGCGAAGGATATCGCCTTCGGTCCGCACAACATGGGGCTGCCGCAGGAGGAGATCGACCGCCGCGTCAAAGAAGCGCTGCAGAACGTCGGTCTCTCCGAAGACTACGCCGAAAAGTCGCCGTTCGATCTGTCCGGCGGCGAAAAACGGCGCGTCGCGATCGCCGGGATCATGGCGATGGAACCGCAGGTGCTCGTCCTCGACGAGCCGTGCGCCGGGCTGGACCCGCAGGGACGCGCGACGGTGCTGCAGATGATCGCCGATTACCGCAAAAAAACGGGCTGTACGGTCCTTTTAGTGACCCACAGCATGGAAGATGCGGCCGCGATCGCGGACCGCATTCTGGTGATGAATCAGTCCCGTGTGGCGTTCTTCGACACGGTGGACGCCGTGTTCGCCCACGCCGAAGAACTGCAGACGATGGGCCTCGATATTCCGCAGATGACGCAGCTGATGCTCTCTCTGCGCGAAAAAGGGTACGACGTGCCTGTGAATCTCTATACCGTTCAGCAGGTGTATGACGCGCTGCTGCCGCGGTGGAAGGGAGGGACACACCGTGCTCAGTGATATCACCATCGGTCAATATTACAAAGCCCAGTCCGTCGTCCACCGGATGGACGCGCGCATGAAGCTGATATTGACGGTTCTCTTCATCGTCATCATCTTTCTTTGCAGGAACTTCTTCTCGCTGGCGGTGATGTTCGTCCTGACTGCCGTGTCGATCCTGCTTTCCCGCGTCCCGTTCCGGATGTTCTTCAAAAGCCTCAAGCCGATCATCCCGATCATTCTGATCACCGCGATTTTGAACATCTTTTATATCAGCAGAGGCACGGAACTGTTCTCGTGGTGGAAGATCACGGTCACGACCGGCGGCCTTTTCACGGCGCTGTTCATGGCGATCCGTATCATCTGCCTGATTATGGTCAGCTCGCTCCTGACCTACACGACAGTACCGACGCTTTTGACCGACGCGATCGAACGGCTGCTGTCGCCGTTAAAGGTATTCCATATTTCCGTTCACACGCTCGCCATGATGATGACGCTCGCACTGCGGTTCATCCCGACGCTGATCGAAGAAATCGACCGCATCACCAACGCGCAGAAGGCGCGCGGCGCCGACTTTGAAAGCGGCAAGTTCATCCAGCGCGTCAAGGCGATGATCCCGGTGCTGATCCCGCTGTTCGTCTCCGCGTTCCGCCGCGCCTATGAGCTCTCGTTCGCGATGACCTGCCGCTGCTACCACGGCGGCGACGGCCGGACACGGATGAAGCAGATGAAGCTTTCCGCCGTCGATTTCGTCGCGCTTGCGATCTTCCTTGTTGCGCTCGCCGGCGTGATCGTCCTCAACCACTTTTTTACATCGCTGATATGAGAAATATTAAACTGACGTTACAATATGACGGCGCCGCGTTCCACGGCTACCAGCAGCAGCCGAACGGCGACACCGTTGAAGCGCGGCTCAAAGACGCGATCGCGCAGATCCTCTCTGAACAGGCGACCGTTTACGGCTGCAGCCGGACCGACGCCGGGGTGCACGCCAACGACTTTTGCTGCAATTTCAAAACGCAAAGCGACCGCCCCTGCGACAAGATCATGCGCGGGCTCAACGCCGTTTTGCCGCCGCAGATCGCCGTGACCGCGTGCGAAGACGTTTCGCCGGACTTTCATGCGCGCTACAGTTGTCTTGGCAAGGAGTACGTTTATAAGATCTGGAACGGTAAAACGCGCAACCCGTTTTTGCTCGAGCGCGCGCTGTTCTATCCGTTCGAGCTGGACGTGCCGCTGCTGCACGCGCAGGCGCAGGCCTTTGTCGGCACGCACGATTTCGCCGCCTTCTGCGCGGCGGGGTCCGAGGTGAAAACGACCGGGCGGACTGTTTACCGCTGCAAAGTTGAGCGAGAAGGCGACCTTGTGACCTTCACAGTCTGCGGCAACGGCTTTCTGTACAACATGGTACGGATCATGGTCGGTACGCTGCTGGATATCCAGAACGGCAAAATCGAAAGAGGAACGATCGACGCGATTCTGCGTTCCGGCGACCGTACACGCGCGGGCGTCACGGCGCCGCCGCAGGGCTTATATCTGAATCGCGTGTTTTATGAAGAAGGAGGATGGCAGGATGGAACCTTATGATGAAAACGATGTCATACAGCCGACGGATGAACCCGCCGCCCCGCCGGCGCCGGAAAAGGCCGGCCCGTCCGAAGACGATACGGGAGAACTGATGTCTGTCTTCGGCGAAGACTATGATCTGGACAGCGCGGATATTTTCAAGGATGACATTACCCCTGCGCCGCAGCGCCGGCCCGCCGCCCCGCGGGAAGAACCGCAGACAGCGCCCGTTTATGAAAACGCCGCGAAGAAGCAGCGCAAAAAGCGCAATATCCGCAGCTATCTCGCAGCCGGCGTGATCGTCCTTGTCTGTCTGCTGCTTGTCGGCGCGGTCTGGTTCCTTGTGAAGCAGCGCGACAAAGAAGAGGTGGCGCCTCCGGTCGAAGCGGCGCAGTCCATCGAGGAAACGCCGCGTATCCGGGCGGAGAATCAGGCGAAGGAGACCGTCCGCGTCCGCGCGAAAGGCTTCCCCGTGTCCTTCTCCAGCAAGGCGATCCGCTCCATCAAAGCGGTCGGCGCCCATATCTATGTTCTGACGGACGAATCGCTTTCGCTGGTCTCGCCGTCCGGCGCCTATCAGCTGATGCATGTGATCGACTATGTGGAGCCCGTGATCGAAGCCAACGGAAAATACGGGCTGCTGTTCGACCGGCTGACCGGCAAGTATCTGCTTTTCTCCAACGAAAAAGTGCTGCTGGAAGGGGAGAGCCCGAATAATATGCAGATCCTCTGCGGTGACGTCGCTGCGGACGGCAGCTACCTGATCGTGAGCAAAGGCGAGCAGAGCGCGAGCCTGCTCACATATTACGACAAACGCGGCAAAATCCTGTTCCAGTGGTCCTGCGCGAAGGATCACGTCGTGACGGCGTCGATTGCCGAAAACCGCCGTGATATCCTCTGCGCGGCGCTCAACGCTTCCGGCGGCGAGATCGTCTCAAAGCTCTATCTGCTCGACATTTATTCTAACGAGACACTGTGGGAATATAAACTGAAGAGCGTCGCCGCGATGGACTGCGGCTTCTTGTCGGGCGACAAGATCTATATCATGTGCGCGGATCGCCGCGTCGTGATCGACGTCAAGAAAAGCAAGCCGAAGCCGAATGTGTATGAGTTCCCCGAAACGCTGCTCGCGTTCGATACCGACGGCGAACACACCGCGATCGTCACGCCGGAGTTCGGCGCGTTCGATTCCTACGAAGTGCGGCTGCTCAGCGGCAGCAACAAGGTAAGCTACGAATTTATCACGAATGAGCGCGTGATCGACGTCCGCTGCGCCGGCAAGCGCACCTATCTGCTTACAGAATCCCATGTCCTTTCGGTCAGCCCGTCCGGCAAGGGCAGCGTCGTCACACCGATCGCCGGCGGCGAACTCGGACTCGATGTGCTGAACGGTCACGTTTATCATTTCACGCTCGGCTACCTGTTCAAGAATTGACAATTGCGCCTTGTTGTGCTATACTATCGCCAATTTCGGCGTGCGTGGTTCTTTAAGGATGATTTAAGCTTTTTCGCGTACGCTTAAGAAAACCGGAGGATGACTATGTCATATTTATTGGATTTTTGCTTTGTCGCGGTGTTTGCGCTGTCCGTATTCATCGCGGCGAAGAGAGGCTTCTTTGCGACGCTGCTGGATCTTGCGGCCTATGTGCTGTCGATGATCGGCGCGAAGCTGCTTTCAACACAGCTTGCCATGCCGGTCTATACTTCGTTTGTGCAGCCCCCGCTGCGTGAGCGGATCGCCCAGGGCTTCGGCTCCGCTGCCGGCGCGGACATCGGCGCGCAGGTTACCGCCGCGATCGACGCGATCCCGGATTCCATCAACGGCGTGATGCAGCTGCTCGGGATCTCCAAAGAGTCGCTGATCGAAAAGGTCAACGGACTGGACCTGACCGGCAAACACGCGATCGACAGCCTGATGGAGGCCGCCGTGGACCCGATCGCCTCCGCTGTTGTGCGGACCGCGCTCTTTGTCCTGATCGCGATCGTCCTGTGCGCTGTTCTCAAAGTCGTGTTCCGCCTGCTGAACCGGCTCATCAAAGAGCTCCCCGCGATCAAACAGATCAATACAGGGCTCGGCGTTGTGCTCGGTGTGCTGCGCGGCGCGGTCCTCGTGTTCCTGCTTGCGCTTGCGCTCGGTCTGCTTTGCGGACTGACCTCGAACGATAAACTGATCGAAATCGTGCGCCATTCCTACGTGGAAAAATGGGTCAGCGGTTTCCTGGATTCCATCAGCGGCTATGTCGCCGCGCGCTAAGGGAGGTACAATAACATGAAAGACTTGTTCAAAGGTTCTCTGACCATTCCGAATCTGCTTTCCGTGATCCGGATCGCGCTGATCCCGGTGTTCGCCGTGCTGTACCTGAAAGGGAAGATGGTGCCCGCCGTGCTGATCCTCGTGATCTCCGGACTGACCGATCTCTTTGACGGCAAGATCGCCCGCCGCTTCAATCAGGTCAGCGCCCTCGGCAAGATCCTCGATCCCGTTGCCGACAAGCTGACGCAGATCACCGTCGCCATCATTTTGCTGATCAAGTTCCACCAGGCGCAAAGCCCGGTCATCAACGCGTTCGGCTGGGTCTTCATCGTCTTCCTCGCGAAGGAGGGCTTCATGGTGCTCGGCGGTCTCGCGATGCTGATCTGCAACCTGCGTCCCGGCGCGGCTGAAATGCCGGGCAAGATAGCCACCGTTGTGTTCTATACCGTGATGACGCTGATCATTGCGTTCGGGCCGGAGGTCGGCGCGCTCCAGAATCTCTGGACGATGCCCGAGGTGCTGACAGGCATCCTCGTCGTGATCGCCGCGATCATGTGTCTGGTCGCGTTCGCGTCCTATGTCCCGGGTATCAAACAGCAGGTCGGCGCGTTCTTTGCGGAAAAGAAAGCACGGAAAGAGGCGCAGAGCGAAGAACCGGCACAGACCGAAGAAGCGGAATGAGCAACAATACGAAGGCGCATGAGAGCAAGACTCTTCTGCGCCCAATCAGGAGATACACATGAAAAAAGTACTATGCAGCAGATGCCATGAGCGCCCCGCTGTCATCTTTATTTCCAAAATCGTGGACGGCAAAACCGTCCCGGAGGGACTCTGTCTGAAATGCGCGATGGAGATGAACATCGGTCCTATCAAGCAGATGATGGATTCCATGGGCATCACCGAGGAGGACGTCGATTCGATCTCGGAGCAGTTCTCGTCGATGTTCCCCGATTCAGACGACGAAGACGGCGGCTTTGAAGCCGGCGGCTCGCCGACGATGCCGTTCTTGCAGGGCCTGTTCGGCGATCTGCAGAACGCCATCCAAAATCTGCCGGCGCAGCAAAGCGCCGACAGTCAGCCGTCGCGCCCGCAAAAACAGACGACGCCGCCTCCGCGGCAGTCCACCCGCGACAAAAAGAAAGAGCAAAAGAAACGCAAGTTCCTGACGCTCTACTGTACCGATTTGACCGCGCGCGCCAGAGACGGCAAACTCGACAATATCATCGGCCGAGACAAGGAGATCGCCCGCACGGTGCAGATCCTTTGCCGGCGCAGCAAGAACAACCCCTGTCTGATCGGCGAACCCGGCGTCGGCAAAACCGCCATCGCCGAGGGCATCGCCCAGCGGATCGCCCGCGGCGAAGTTCCAGCGAAGCTCGCGGATAAGGAGATCCATCTGCTCGATCTGACGGCGCTTGTTGCCGGTACGCAGTTCCGCGGCCAGTTTGAAAGCCGAATCAAGAGCCTGATCGACGAAGTGAAGGACAACGGGAACATCATTTTGTTCATCGACGAGGTGCATAATCTTGTCGGTACCGGCGATGCGGAAGGCTCCATGAACGCCGCCAACATCCTGAAACCCGCGTTGTCCCGCGGCGAGATCCAGGTGATCGGTGCGACGACGTTCAACGAGTATCGCCGCAACATCGAAAAAGACGCCGCGCTCGAACGCCGCTTCCAGCCCGTCAAGGTGGAGGAGCCCTCGATCGAGGACGCGACGCAGATCCTGCTCGGCATCAAGGAATACTATGAAAACTACCACCGCGTGCGGATTTCGGACGCTTTGGTGAAGCGTGCCGTGGTGCTCTCTGAGCGCTATATCACCGACCGCTTTTTGCCGGACAAGGCGATCGACCTTTTGGATGAAGCCTGTACCTGCGCGAATCTGCGCAACAAGGCGATCTCTGAGCTGGAGATCAACCTGCGCGAGCAGGAAGAGCTGAAGGAAACCGAGGAGGCGCTCTCCGCGGCCACGGATAACGTGGATTATGAAGCGATCGCCAACATCAAGTCGGAGCTCGTCAAGCTCGAGAACGCGGCGGAGGAACTCCAGCCGAAAGCGGCGGACAACGCTGTGACCGAAGCGGACATCGCGAAGGTGATCGAGCTCTGGACCGGCATCCCGGCGAGCAAGGTGATCGAAAGCGATCTGCGCCGCTTGGCGAACCTCGAAGACAAACTGAAAAGCAAGATCATCGGACAGGACGAAGCTGTCCACGCGATCGCCGCGGCGATTCGCCGCAGCCGCGTCCAGATCAGCCCGCGCCGCAGACCCGCGTCGTTCATCTTCGTCGGCCCCACCGGCGTCGGCAAGACCGAGCTGGTCAAGCAGATCGCGAACGAGCTTTTCAACACGCCCGAAACGCTGATCCGCCTCGATATGTCCGAGTTCATGGAAAAGCACAGCGTCTCGCGGATCATCGGCTCGCCGCCGGGCTACGTCGGCTATGACGAAGCCGGTCAGCTGACCGAAAAGGTGCGCCGCAAGCCGTATTCCGTGATCCTCTTCGACGAGATCGAAAAAGCGCACCCTGACGTGATGAATATCCTCTTGCAAATCCTCGACGAAGGACGCATCACGGACGCGCAGGGGAGAACGGTCAACTTTGAAAACACCGTGATCGTCATGACGTCCAACGCCGGCAGCGACCAGAAAACGGGCGCCCTCGGCTTCGGGAAACAGCAGGGCGAAGCGACGAAAGAGCGCGTGATGAAAGCGCTGTCCGACTTCCTGCGGCCGGAGTTCATCGGCCGTGTCGATGAAGTCGCCGTGTTCAACGCGCTGACGCAGGAGGATTACGAAAAGATCGCCGTGCTGCTTTTGACGGAGCTGCAGCAGTCGCTTGAAGAAAAGCCGCTCTCGTTCCGCTGGACGGACGACGTGCCGCGTTATCTCGCCGGAAAATCAGTCGGCGGCACCCGCGGCGCCCGCGATTTGCGCAACCTGATCCGCAAGGAGATCGAGGACGGCATCGCGTCGATCATCATTGACCATGCGGAAGAAGACGTCACCGCAGTTTCGGCGGAGCTTGTTGACGGCAAGATCGAACTGAAGTATCTGTAATAAAAAAGAACCGGCAGTCTGTGAGGTGTTCTCGCGGGCTGCCGTTGATTTTATTTCTTTTGATTTGCTTTAGCGGTATTGATGGACTTTATGAGTAAAATACGAATTGTAGAACATAGTTTGTTCAATGCTTTATATTCGGAATGATCTATATAGTCTGTCTTGAGCAACATTTCCAACCATTTGCTCGTTTCGTTCGCTTCTTTTAGAGCGATTTGTAATTACGCAATGAAATCAGCTCTTCCGTGCGCATACTTGCTTTCTGCAATATTTGCGCAAATACTGGAAGCGCTTCTGCAAATTTGGTTTGAAACGACTGTTTCTTTTGAGTCTTTAATCTTCTACAAAGGTTTAAGACATCAACAGACAGTTCCATTGACAAATCACCAAGTTTATCTTCTTTCATATGATCACCTAATGAAATTATATAGTGTGAGAGAGAAAAAGTCAATCCGTTTGTCCGCAGGACAACTTCATTGTGCCGCAGGCACACTTCATTGGCGAAGCCACTTCATTTGCCGCAAGGCAACTTCATTCATTTATGGCCGTATAACGAAGTACGGCTTGACAGCCGAAATGAAGTCAGCGACAGGGCTGTCGCTGAATGAAGTTATGTCCTGCGGACATAAATGAAGCATCGACAAGCAACTGCTTGTCGATGCTTGGCAGGGATGGCAGGATTTGAACCTACGAATGTCGCAGTCAAAGTGCGATGCCTTACCCCTTGGCTACACCCCTGTATTTTCGCCATAAAAAAATAAATGGGGTGGATAATCGGATTCGAACCGATGGCCTCCAGGGCCACAACCTGGCGCTCTAACCAACTGAGCTATACCCACCATATATTTGGCGCGGTTTGAGGGACTCGAACCCCCGGCCTACTGCTTAGAAGGCAGTTGCTCTATCC
>JAFYDS010000102.1 GCA_017544665.1 Clostridia bacterium
GAACTGTTCAAAACGCTGCACAACCTCAACGAACGGACGCTGCGCCGCGTGTCGGTCCAGAAGGAGGAACTGCGCCAGAGCGTCGATCGCGACAAGTTTAAGCTGTGGGGCGAACTGATTACCGCGAACCTCCACCGGTTACAGAAGGGGAACGACTGCTACGCCGTCGAAAACTACTATGACAATATGGCGCCGCTGAAAATCAGCGTCGATCCGGCGCTTGACCCGACGCAGAACGCCAACCGCTTTTACCGGGAGTACCGCAAGGCGAAGACCGCCGAAACGATATTGACCGAACGGATTACGCAGGGCGAAGCGGAGCTGCAGTATTTCGATACGGTATTGGACGCGCTGTCGCGCGCCGAAAGCGAACGCGAGCTGTCCGCCATCCGCGAAGAGCTGTATGACGGCGGCTATCTGCGCAAGAGAAGCGGCAAAAAGCAGCAGAAACAAAAGGCGCTGCCGCCGCTTTCGTTCCGCTCGTCCGACGGCTACCGGATCTATGTCGGACGCAACAACCTCCAGAACGACCGGCTTTCGCTCAAGACGGCGAACAAGCGCGACTGGTGGTTCCACACCCAGCAGTCGCCCGGCTCCCATGTGATACTGGAAACGGTCGATGGCGAAGCGAGCGACAAAGCGATGGAGGAGGCCGCCGTGATTGCCGCGACCTACAGCAAGGCGAAGGACTCCTCGCTCGTCCCGGTGGATTACACAAGGGTCAAACAGCTCAAAAAGCCCGTCGGGACCAAGCCCGGCAAGGTAATCTACCACGAGTACTACACCATGATTGTAACGCCCGACAAAGACCGCTGCGCCGCGTTGCTGGCTGACGGAGAAAACGAATAAAACAACGCTGACCGCTGCCCCGAAAGACGGCAGCGGTTTCCATTCCTGTTGCAAAAATGTAAACAATCTGAAAGATTTTGTGATTTGCTTGACGATTGCGTCTTTTTCTGCTATGCTATATAATGATTTCAAACGTTCTTTTTGTTTCAAATTTCGGATTATGCAAGGAGGCTTACGGAGTATATGAGAATGGATAAGACCAAAACTGCGATTATTGCAGTGATCGCGCTGGCAGTCGTCTGCGCGGGCTCGTTCTTTGCCGTCCGCTCGATCAACAGCCGCGTCAAGCCGACCGCGGCGGTCACAGTGACCTCGATGGCGCCGGTATCGACCGGCGATACGACCGGCGACACCACGCTGCCCACCTTTGAAACGGCGGAACCGCTCGACACCGTCCCGCTGTCGCAGGGCATCGAAGAAGGCGGCGAAGAGGACCGCTTCACGACGTTCCCGATCTCCGACGACGATTCCACAACGTCCTTCACACTGCCGACCGAATCGTCAACGACCGAATTTGTCATTCCCTCGGACGACGACACGACACCGAGCGCGGAAGAGCAGGCGCAGGAGACGATCCAGCGCGCCGCCGTGTTCTCCGACGGTTTCCTCGGCTATCAGTACAACAAGGCCGGCAACTACTACTTCACGACGACCGATCCGTGGCAGCGCAACTTCGGCTTCAACATCCTGTACGATATGGGCGCGCCGTTCGTCAACTTCTATTACGACACGGTCCGCTGCAAGTTCCGCTATGAGAACAAAGACTGGCTGATTCAGTTCTGGAAGGGCCAGTACGGACTGGTATTCCTCGGCGCCGAGATCGGCGTCTATACGAAGCCCCTCGACCGTTCGCAGGCGCACTATGACGGCGCGAGCGACGACGATATGCTGTATATGTCGATGAGCTTCTACCGCAAGGGCGTGGAACGCGCCACCCGCGAATACGCGAAATACTGGTGGTGCACCGCCTTCGTGCCCGGCACGCTCGACTCGTTCCGCGACCGTTCGGAGCTTTCGATGAAGGCCCGCATCACGCTCAAATCGAAAGAGATGCGCGATCTGTTTGTTGAGTCGCTTGAAGGAAACGGCTTCAAACTGGACAAGAATTACTCCGTCAGCGGCAAGGACGTTTACATCTCCTGGGGATAAGCTGACTACAAGATGACGGTGTTTTTGCCGTCTGGAATCCCCTATATAGGAAAAAGTTGTAAAATGATTCACAAAAAATTAAAAAATTCTTCGTTTACCTATTGTAATTTCGAAAAATATATTGTATAATGAATTGATTTTAGGCGGCCAAGTGTTTTCGGCTGCCCATGAACCAGTAACCAAAGCGAAAGGATGAGCTTTATTATGAGAAAAATCTGCACCGTACTCGTCGCCCTTGCAATGTGCATCTGCCTTTGCAGCCCCGCTTTTGCGGCTGACACCGATTCCCTTGCCTCCCTGCTGGATGGCGTTGACGTCAACTCCCTGTCCGACAGCGAGCTTTCTTCCATTCTGGACGGTCTGAACCTGGAAGGCGTCGATCTGGACTCCATCCGCGAGTCCTTCTCCGGCGGCAGCGTTGACACGGGCGCACTTTCCGGCATCACTGATTCGATCAGTTCCGGCAGCGTTGATACGGATGCCCTTTCCGGTATCGCTGACTCAATCAGCTCCGGCGACACCAGCGCCCTTTCCGGCATCACCGATACGCTCGGCGGCCTGACCGACGGCGCAACCGGTACGGCTTCGACCGATTCGCTCTTTGCGGGCCTGACCGATACCCTCGGCTCCCTGACCGGCGGCGACGGCACGGAAGATCAGATTACCGATACGGTCGTTTCCACGCTTTCCGGCATGTTCGGCGGTATGGATATGTCCTGGCTGAGCGGTGTGATCTCCGATCCCGAAAGCATTCTTTCGATGTTTACGGGCGAAGGCGGCATCTCGACCGACAGCTTCGACTTCAGCTCCATTATGGATATGATTTCCGGCGCGTTCAGCGGCGGCGGCTTTGACATCAGCGCCCTGACCAGCGGCATCGACCTCGGCAACTTCGATATTACCTCCGTGCTCGGCGGCCTGATGGGCGGCAGCGGCAGCGGCGACATCGCCGGCGGCATCTCCGACGGCGTCGCGGGCATCAGCGATCAGCTCAAGGCAGCCCTCGAAGGTATGGGTCTCGATCCGTCGATCGCGGACACCCTGCTTGACAACGACATCGTCAACTTCTTCGCGAACCTGTTTATTGGCCTGAAAGACGTCATCAGCGGCGAAGGCGATATCGGCTCCATGATCGGCGGCCTGATGGGCGGCGACGACAGCGGCTCCGGCTCCGGCGGCGGCAGCTCCTCGCCCGCGACCCCGAACACCGGCGACGACATGGCTGCGTTTGCAGCGCTCGGCGTGCTTTGCGCGGCTTCCTGCGCGGCGTTCGTGTGCCTGAAGAAAAAGAGAGCGTAAGACAACAAAAAAAGCGGCTGCCCGATGGGCAGCCTTTTTTGTTGTCAATTCCGAATCCCTTCCAGCTCTTTCCGCTTCTGCCTTCGGACGCGGTTGATGTGCCGCTCAAAGTCGCCGTTTTCAATGAGACGGGTGACGACCGCCTGGATATACGTCGGGACGGGGCAGCTGAGCGCCCCGAGCTTCGTTTCAAAGACGGGGACCAGCTGCTGAGGGAGGACCATGTAGCCCAGCCGCAGGGCGGGGGAGATCGTTCCGGAAAAGGTGTTGAGATAGACCACGCGGCTCTGGTGCGTGTGAGCGAAAAGCGTCTCTTCGTATTTCTTCGACACCGAGAACTCCGACTCAAAGTCGTCCTCAATAATATACCGCTCGCCCTGCGCCGCCCACTGGAGATAGGCGGCGCGTTTGCTTGCGCTCGCCGTGACGCCGCTCGGGAAGCTCCGGTAGGGGGAGATGTGTAATATGTCCGCCGTGCACTGCCGCAGCGCCGCGGTGCGGATGCCGTCGTGGCCGAGGGGGAGATGCTGTAGCTGCACGTCCTCGGCGCGGTAGATCTGTTCAATCGTCTCATAGCAGGGGTCCTCGAGCGCGACGGTCTTGTCCCGCCCGAAAAGCAGCACGATCAGGTGATAGAGGTACTCCGTTCCGGCGCTGATCACGACCTGTTCCGGAGAAGCCTCGATGTCGCGGGTGCGGCGCAGATAGCTGCACAGCGCGGCGCGCAGAGAAAGAAGACCCGGCGGCGGAGAAGGGGAGAGCACGCTTTCGCCTTCGCTTTGCAGCACCTGCCGCATCGCCCCGGCAAAGACCGAAAACGGAAAGTCGTGTCTGCCGCTTCCGGCGGGCGATGTCGGCGCAGGCGGCGGCGCGGGCGCGTTCACCGCCGAAAGAAACCGGTCGTCGGCGCGGAACACGACGAAATAGCCGCTGCGTTCTTTGGCGGCGGCGTAGCCCTCGTCGCACAAAAGCGAGAGCGCGTGCTCCACCGTAATGAGACTGAGCCCGAGCTCCTCGGCGAGCAGCCGCTTCGACGGGAGCTTTTCGCCGGGACGGTACACCTCCCGCGCGATGTCGGACCGCAGCTGGCGGTAGAGCTGCAGGTAGGCCGGGTCGCGCCCGGCGCGGTCGATCTGATACTCCATCTGGTCTTACCTTTTTCTTTTAATTTGGTACTTTTTATAAGTTCAGAAATAGTATATACTATGTGCATCAAAAATGCAAGAGGTGATTTCCATGCAGATCCAAAAACCGACAGCCAAGCACACGACGCTCTGGCTCACGACGACGGCCATGTTTATGGCCCTCAATATCGCGCTCAGCTCGTTCAGTATCCCCGTTCCGGGCGGCCATCTGTATCTTTGCGATATCGCGATCTGCACTGCGGCGATTCTCCTCGACCCGGTGGCGGCGTTCCTCGTGGGCGGCGTCGGCTCGTTCCTCGGCGACCTGCTGTTCTATCCGCTGCCGATGTTCGTCTCGCTCGCGACCCACGGCTTGCAGGCGGTGGTGATCTCCCTCTTCGCGCACTATGTGCTGAAAAAGCACCCGCTCGCGGCGTCGACAATCGGCGTCACCCTCGGCGGAATCATCATGGTGATCGGCTATTCTCTCGGTCGCGCGTTCATCTATGCCACGCCGGAATACGCCTGGCTGAAGCTGCCGTATGAGATTTTGCAGGCGGCGCTCGGCGCGGTCTTCGGTCTGCTGCTGTGCTTCCGCGGCGGCCTGCGGAAACGGTATGCGGAGATTGTGCGGCGAGTGAGAGCATGAAAAAGCGCCCTTTGGGGCGCTTTTTAGCTGTTAGCTGTTAGCAGTTAGCAGTTAGTAGGGGCGGCCCAATAAAATGCCGCCGCAGGCGGCCACCAAATCTTGCCTTCCCCAGCGCACGCAGTGCGCGACATGGGGAAGGTGGCATTGTGCCATCGGCACAATGACGGAAGAGGTGGCCGCCCGGTTTTTATAATCTTTTACTTGCTTTTTTCGCGGAAATGTGGTAGAGTAATGGTGTCACACAAAACCAAATAATACCTCAACGAGGGGCACTCGGTAAAAGTGCGTCTCGATATCTTAATTTCTCGTTGAGGATTGGATTTTGTGTGACAGCAAATGAGATGCATTTTTCGTGCGTCTCGCTTGCGGGGCGCATTTTTTAGTTAAGGAGGAGAAAACATAATGAAACACACAAAGAGAATGCTTGCTTTTTTGCTGACACTCGTGCTGATTTGCACAGGCGTGC
>JAFYDS010000103.1 GCA_017544665.1 Clostridia bacterium
ACGGCGGGCAGAAGTACATCGTGCTGGATCGCGTCTTCCCGCCAAACAATAAAGGAGAGATCAAATGAGCGATCTTTTTTATTTGCCGCAGACCGGCGACGATCTTGATGAAGTCGAGATTGCCCAAGCGCGGCAGCCGGGGCACACCTGGCACGTTGTGGACAACCGGATCCGCGGCATGTGCGACGACAAAGAGGCATTGGAGCAGGCAATATATCACATCTTGTCGATCGAACGGTATATGTGGCCGATCTACCCGCCGAGCTACGGTTCGGAGATCGCGGATCTGATCGGACGCCCGCACGACTATGCAGCCGCGGAGCTCAAGCGCACGATCACCGAGGCGCTGACCCAGGAAGACCGCGTGACCGCTGTCGGCGATTGGGACATTGTGTTCGGTGAAGATAAGGACGCGCTGACCGTCGGCTTTACGGTCGAAACCATCTATGGAGCTATCACTATCAGAGGGGAGTTGACCCGATGAGTTTAACACAAGAAGAATATGAGGGCTTGCTGGCCAGAAGCCTTGATCATTTTTCAGACAGAACCTATGAAAACCTGATGGCCGAGTTTCTTGAACGGATGCCGGACATCTATGACAAACGCGACGGCAGCATGGCCTACAACGCCGGCGCCGCAAGAAACTTTGAAGGCGCGCAGCAGTACGGTGCGCTTGACTTCATTCTTTCGCAGACGTTTGCGCTGTCCGCTTCGCGTGAGCATCTCATTAAACGCGCAAGCGACCGGTCGATCTATCCGTACCCGGCAACGCCTTCGGTGCACTACGCGCTGTTTGACCGTGCCGGGCAGGACGTGCCGGCAGGTACGCGATTCAGCTGCGAAGATCTGAACTTTGTCGTGATCGAATTTGACGACGATGAGGGCAAGAGCCTGAAGCGCACCGTTACCATTGACGGAGAACAAAAGCTCGTGCAGCTTGTGGAATGCGAAACACCGGGTGCAGCCGGCAACGGTTACAGCGGCGATCTGATCCCGATTGACCTGATCGCCGGGCTGCAAAAGGCGTATATGTACCCGGAAGTGCACAAGGACGGCACCGACGAAGAAGAGACCGAACACTTCCGCGCCCGGTATATCGAAAAGATGCGATCCATCGCGTTCGCCGGCAACGTGGCTGACTACCGCGAGCGCATCCTCGCGCTGGACGGCGTGGGGCAATGCAAGGTCTATCCGGAGTGGAACAACGACGGTGTGACGCCCGCACTGCTGAACGACGCGGACGCCATTGCGGCGGCAAAAACCGCCGTGAATGCCATGTCTTCAGGGGACGCCAAAACGTACCTGCTCGCTATGGTCGGCGCGGCAGAAGCCGGAAAACTGACCGTCGGCGGCGCTGTGAAGGTTGTCGTTGCAGGTGCGGATCTGACAGATCCGGTTGTCCCGCCCGAACGCATCGCCGAACTGCAGGAAAAGATCGATCCTCGATCCAGCGCGGCAGAAGGCGACGGCATCGCGCCCATCGGACACCTTGTGACCGTTGCCAGCGTGGAGCAGGTCGCGGTCAATATTACGGTCGCTGTGACGTTTCATAACAACAACACAACCGCCGAAGACGTGCAGACAGCCGTGGAAGACGTAATAAGCAAATACTTTGTTGACCTGTGTAAAAAATGGAGCGCAAGCGGCAAAAACGGCGTGGATATTCTGCACTCAACGATCAGCTATCTGATTCTTGCCGATGAGCTGCTCGCCTCGTGGATCCGCACGGTGGAGAGCGTGACGATCAGCGGCACAGACGGTGCGAACAAGAACCGCACGCTTGGCGTCGACGAAGTGCCGGTGCTCGGCGAAGTGACAATCGTGTAAGGGAGGGTCGACGATGCAAAATACAAAGACCCTCTACCCTGCATATATCACAGCAAATTCCGGCTTTACCGCGATTTTAAGGAACAGCGGCGCGGAATACGCTGAGAAAGAAATACCTGCAGGAGGATCTGTTCACGTCGGCACAATCGCATTTGACTGCTCGTCGATTCAAAGCATCTCTTCGGCCTGTCTGTTAAATGAATACCGAATCGACTACGACCAGCGTGTCCGGATTCCGACCGGTAAGCCGAAAATCTGGTGGAGATCGACCGGCTGGCTGATTGATGACTATACCTTGTCCGGAACGACTTTGACTGTTAAAAACCGGTACATTCTCGGCGATCAGATCGCAAGTCCGACTAGCGGCGATAACTGGAAGCCAAACGGCGGCGTGCTGTACAGTGGAGCGGCGGCTGCAACAGGAGGGACAACCAACCTGTTAGGCTTTGATCTCTATGGTACCAGCGACGCTTCTTTTTCATACCGGTTGTGGATGAAGAATCTGCGTGCAACCGTCACCTATACGCAACGTTACATTGCGCGATTCTATGACGAAAACGGCACCACACTGCTGTATGCGCAAACACTTGACGCCAACCAACAGCCCACACCGCCGACAGTGTCAAGAACCGGTTATGACGTCACGTGGAAAAAGGTCGGGACCAATGCAGTATACGACGGTTCAGCGCTGCCGTCCAGCGTTGAGACCGATATAGCTTTTCAGGCGGTATACACCAAAAAAAGCTACCATGTTACTGCATACCCGTCATATAACAGCGAAACACCGGGTGTATATATCCAGCAATACGTTGACGGTAACTGGCAAACACTCGAACCACAGCTTACGACAAACGGATATGACTCGCATCTGATGTACTACGGTGACCGTATTCGCTTTGTCGCTGCAGGTTACAACAACAGTTTGGATTTGCGCTACCGGATCGGCGGCGGCGCGTATAACTACACCGAGGTGCGAACGCTTGTTGTGCCGAACGGCTACCCGACGGTAATCGCAGAAGATACGGTTGATAATCTCAACAGTTGCTATATTGAAGGCACGGACACGCACTACTTCACGATCACGACACAAGCGGGCGCCGGCGGCACGATCACCACCACGCACCGCGTTACGAGAACCGCGCCGACAACGATCTATGTGCGGGCGCTCAGCGGCTACCGGATCAAGACGGTGACGGTGGACGGTGTTGCGCAGACGATTGCGGACGATCAGCTCTATACCAAAACATTCGTAAACGTGCGGGCTGATCACTCGGTCGTTGCAACATTCGAGCTCGTCCAGTACAGCATCACATTTGACCTGCCGCAGGGCGTCAGTGTGACGGCGAACGGTACGGCAGTCAGCGGCAATTCGCTGACCGTCAACCACGGCGACGAAATTGAATTCGTGTTCAGCTGCGGCGACGACCAGTCGCTGACAGGACTGTATCTCGACGACATCGAAGACAGCCTCATGGATGCGGTGTTCAAGCAGGTGTGCGAAAAATCTTATACCATCAACTACGTCACAGGTACCCACACGCTGAAAGCGACGGCGACGAGCGACCTTGTTACGGTTGGCATCGTGCGAGACAGCAACAATCCAATACGCTACACGATCACCGGTCCGACAGGAAAGTATATCCGTCAGGTAGATGACAGCGACAACAAGCTGACATTTGAGTTTGCAGCAGAGGCTGGTTATGGATTCGTTGAGTGGGACGACGGCACAACGACGCTGCCGCTTTCTTTTGCTCCGACAGCAAACCGGAACGTTTCTGCGACGATCGAAGCGTTGACCTATCAAGTTAGCGGTTATGTTTCTGCTACCAAAATAGCCTTCAAAGACGGAAATCCAAATAGTGTTGAACGATTCGTTGGCGGCGACATTTCGCTGAATGGACAACGTGGAAGAAACGTTGTCAAATACATTCGATCGGATGGATCGGTGCACGTGGAAATCATTCCAGATCCCGGCTTTTCGATTAGCCCGAATGGTTCCTATGTGTATTTATACCCGAATTCCGGTGTTGACGATGGGTCTCATGGTTCTTATATACAAGGTTCATCTTTCGATATAGACAACCCGACAAGTAAAGTTTCTATTGAACACGTATTTAAAAGAAACGTCTATGATGTTGTGGCTACGCCGAAAGAAGAGGCGAAAAGCACAGACGGATCGTGCAGCGTGAACATCTCGGAGGAATCCTACTACGGCGGCTTTACCCGCTATTTTTATGAATCCGAAC
>JAFYDS010000104.1 GCA_017544665.1 Clostridia bacterium
AGCTGCAAAGCTTTGTGTTTATGCCGGTTTTCGGTCTCAACAACGGCACCATCCCCATCATCGCGTTCAACTACGGCGCCGGCAACCGCAAGCGCATGACCCACACCGTCCGTTTTGCAATGGTGCTCGCCTGCTCAATCATGCTGTTCGGCACAGTGCTGATGTGGCTGATGCCCGAAACGATGCTCCGGCTGTTTGACGCGTCCGACGATATGATGGCGATCGGCGTGCCCGCGCTGCGGCGGATCAGCCTTTGCTTTATACCGGCCGGCTTCTGCATTGCGATGGGTTCGGTGTTCCAGGCGGTCGGACGCAGTTGGTATTCGATGATCGTCTCGTTTGCGCGGCAGCTCATCGTGCTGCTGCCCGCCGCCTACTTGTTGTCAAAAACAGGCGTGGTCGACAACGTCTGGTGGGCGTTTCCGATTGCGGAGGTCGTCTCCGTGATCGTGTCGGCGCTGTCGTATGTCCATGTGTATCACACCCTGATCGTGCATGTGGGAGAAGACAGGGCCGAGCGCCAGGGACCAGGGGCCGAGGGCGCCGCGCCCGAAGGCGCGTAACCAAACAATGTATGGATTGATACCGCAGACCTGTTTTGGGTCTGCGTTTTTTGGTTCTAAAAAAAGTTTACATTTTTTGGATTCCATTTTCCGTAAAATTATGCTATAATCGAATCATAGAATCCCAAGGAGGTATAAATGTATGAAAAAGACAAACAAACTGCTCGCGCTGCTGCTGTCCGTGCTGCTGGTGTTCTCGCTGGCCGCAACCGCGTTTGCGGCGGACAGCGACGTGGTCGCCAGCGGCGGCGACGGCGTCAACACCACATGGACATTGACCAAGGACGGCACACTGACCGTCAGCGGCAACGGCCCCATCGTGGACAAGGAAGAGATCGAATATGACGAAAACGGCGAAGTCAGCTCGATCAACAAGCTTGACTGTATCGGCTGGCAGATCAACGAAGTCTGGGACAAGCTCACGGCAAAGATGTCTGCCGGCGACGCGGCGCGCACCCGGTTCGATTTTGTGAAAACGCTTGTCATCGAAGAGGGCGTCACCGAGATCCCGAGCTACGAATTCAGCGATCTTTTCCCCCGCACAATCGTGCTGCCGGCATCGCTGCAAACACTCGGCTATGAAGCCGTCGACGCCCGCTACTGCGAAAAGCTGACGATTGCAAACCCGAAGCTCGAAATCTTCGGCAATGTCAGAATCGCCGCCTACGCCAATGGTCAAACGCCCTATGGTTCGATCGACGAAGCGATTGACGCCTCGGTTGCATATGAGGCGGCGAGCTCGGAGCTGAGCGCCAAGCTGGACATTCTGTATGATCTGGAAACCGCCTACGGCATTCTCAAAAAGGTGAACACCGATACAACCAAAAGGGAATTTCTCGCCTATTTCAACGAGACCCACGGCAAAACCTACACCACCCTCAAATCCTGCATCAACTGCTGCATCAAACGCGTCAACCGTCTGTTCGGCACAAGCTACACCACCGCCGAGGAGATTTTGGAAATCGTCAGCTTTGACGGCGAAAAGTTTGTGCAAAGAAAGCAGGAGATTTCCGACAAGATTGACGCGTTGTATGAAAAAATCAGCATCGAGGGCCGGATGGAGGACGACTATCTCGGCTCCTACGGCTACGAGGATGTGACCGCCTATCAGTGGCTGACCGTCTATGCGCCCGCCGGCACCGAAGCCGAAGAATCGTGCAAGATCAGCGGCGTGCCGTTCGTTTCCACCACCCCGGTGGACCATTCGCCGCTCGGCAAAATCAAGGCGTTTTTCGCAAAGGTCAAGGCGTTCTTTGAAGACATCATCGCAAAGCTGACCGCGCCGCTGCAGATGGCAAAGCTGGTTTTGGAAAGCAAGCTGCAAAAGGGCTGAGCCGGCAAACAAACCGCCGACACAGGATTCACATGACAGCAAACAGCACCCGCCGCAAGGCAGGTGCTGTATTTCGATCGGGCGGGTGCCGCAGTGGGTCATCATTCGGTCGTCTCCTCCTGCTTCGTGTTGGCCTTCGCCGTTTCATACAGCGCGGCAATCTCGTCGAAGCGGCTGTAGTTCTCTCTTTGGCGCAGCAGCCGTCTGGCGTCGTTGTAGGGCTTCGCGGCGCGGTTGAAGCGGGCGAAGGCGTCCATCAGCGCCTTTTGGTCTTTCTGAACCTGCTTCTTCTCCGCCTGCAGGCGGCGGGCGATCTCCTTCTGCATGGCGACCTGCGTCTGCTGCTTTGCCTTCTGCGCGGCGTTCTGGGCCTGCACCGCGTCGAAGATCTGCGCGTCGATGGCGTCCTCTCTGTCGAACAGCGCGGTCAGCTCTTCCATCGACGGCTCTTCGAACAGCGTTTTGTCGCCGTAAAACTTGTCAAAGGCCTTCTTCGCGGCGATGCGTTTTTTGCAGAATTCGATGTCGAACGCGCGCTCCGCTTTCTCTTCCTCAGTCGCCTTCGGCTTTGCGCGGGCAGCGGCAAGGTCGCGGTACGCGGCCGCAAGATCGGTCAGGCGGATGCTGTCGAGCCCGCCCGCCACAAAGGCTTCGCAGACGGCGACCTGATGGCGCAGCAGCGGCGTCTCGAACTTATCGAGCTCGGCGCAGACAAACTGCGAAATCTCGATCTCTTCGTTGTAATTGCGGTCGGCGCGGTACTGCTTTCGACCGACCTTTTTGTCGAGCGGTTTCGCTTCCAGCTGCGCCTTTTCCCGCGCGTCCTCCACCAGCTCGATCGCCTCGACGATCTGCTGATCGTGCAGGGCGTGGTTGGCGTAGTCTTCAAACAGCGCGCGGATCTTCAGCACGCGGATCACGCTCTTTTGTTTCTTCTCGGTAAAGTCATAGAAGAAGAACGGGATCAGATTCATCAGCGCGCCGAGACCGGCCATCAGGATCAGCGCCGTGAGCATCTTGTAGAACAGACCCGGTTCGCCTGTTTCAATGTCGAGAATGTCGAACGGCTGGGCGTAGCCGTTGCCCTCAAAGACGCCGAAGTGCTTTTCGACGGCGGGCAGCACCGAGGAGGTCAAAAGCGTGACAAGGTTGCCGATCGTCGATACCGTCGCGAACATGCCGTCGATCCGCTCGCCGGAGCGGTACTGCTGATAGTCGCGGATATCCGCCTGGATCGCGGGCGTCGTGATCTGCTCAAAGGCGGAGACCAGCGAATTGAGATAGATACAGAAGAACAGCCACCAGATGTTCTGCATGTTGACGAGCATGAGCAGGATGAACACGATGTTCATGGCGTTCATGCCGACGAGGGTGCGCTTTTTGCCGAACTTGCGGATGACGAACGGCGCGAGCAGCATGCCCCAGAGCGCGGCGTTGCCGTTGAGCGTGTTGATCAGCGCGAGCGTGCCGCCCTCGCAGGTGTGCCCGTAGGTATAGGACCACGCGAGAATGTTCTGATAGGCGAGCTCAAGGAAGCCGAGCCAGCCCGCCAGCGCGATGATCCAGAAATACTTGTTCTTCGCCACTTCCTTGAACGAATCGATAAAGCTGATCTGGATCGTGTGGGTCTTCGCCTGCACGATCTTTTCCTGCGTGTTGGCATAGACGACGATCGTCAGCAGGATACCAACGACGGCAAAAACGGGATAACAGTAGCGGTAAACGCGGATGTCATAGAGGTTGTTGTTTGCCAGATATTTAGCGGCGAGGGGCGTAACGATGTTCATGATCGATGGGGCGAGGGAATAGACCACCGACTTGACCGCCAGCACGTCCGTGCGCTCCTGCGTGGAGGGGGAAAGGACGTGGATCAGATTCGTGTAGGCGTCGTTGAAGAACTGGAAGAAGAACTGCAGCAGCAGATTGAACACCAGCACCACGGCGCAGGTAACCACATAGCCGCCGGCGCGGCCGAACACCACGGACGGGAACCAGTCGTTCAGCCGTTCATAGGGGAACCAGACGTAGGCGATGGAAATGAGCGCGGTGGGAATACCCATCGTCAGCAGATAGGGGCGGTACTTGCCGCCCTTGCCGCGCGTGTTATCGACCATCTGGGCACGGACCGCCGTCAGCGGGATGTTGGCGAGCGTGGCGATCAGATACAGCACATACATATCCGTCGGGGCAACGCCGATGGCGCCGCCGACGATCATGTTCGTTGCGCTGACGATCAGCGTGCTGGCAACGGTGATGACAAAATAGGCGCCGATGCCGCCGCCGGCGTAGGACGCCACTTCGCGGAACGGCATATAGCTGCCGGGCTTCGGTTCGCACCAGTAGGTTTTGACCTGCCGGACGAGCGCGCCAGCCCTGGAAAGCGTTTGATTCATCTTCGTTTCCTCCGTTTTGAGTTGTTTTCATTATAACACAAGGGGCTGCGCTTTTAAAGACCTATTGCGAAAAACAAAAACTTTTATGAACGAAAGCAGCCGCTGCGTAAAATTCTTGCAACATATCCATCTCTTTCCCCTTTCTTTTGGTCAAAATCAACAGATTCTGCGCTGCTTTTTCTAAGAGTCGCAAGAAAAAAAGCATTGACAT
>JAFYDS010000105.1 GCA_017544665.1 Clostridia bacterium
CGCGATATGGTGCTGGACCTCCGCCTGCTTTTCGGGCGGCAGGTCGCTGAACGCCGCGTCGTTGGGCGTCACGATGCGCTCATAGACCGGCGTGCCGTCGGGGTTCGTTTTGAACGCCTTGAACAGGTCGTCCACGACCTCCTTGACCGCCTTGGAAAGATGCAGGTCGCTGCGGGTCAGAATGCTGGCAAGGCCGGGCGCAAGCACCTTTTTCAGAATGTTTTCCACGTTGAGGCCCGGCAGCTCAAAGGCGTTGATCATGCCCAGATATTCGTCGCCGTCATAGACCTTGGTTTCGCTCTGGCCGAAGCCGGGAATCAGCACGATGGGCGTTTTTTCTTCCTTGCCGGTTTCGGCAAACGCAAGGGCCGCCGTCGTGAGCAGCAGCACCAGACTCAGCAGCACGCAAAGCAGCTTTTTGGACGTTTTCTTCATCTTCCTCATCCTTTCTCCGGCGCGGCCGGGCGGGTTCTGTGTTCAGTATAGCACTTCGGCGAAAGGCGGTCAAGACAAAGTTGCCCTTTTTATGTGGAAAGCATGAACTCTTTTTTGCCCCGGGGCCGCTTCCGCGGGAAATAAGCCTTGCCTTTTTCGGGGCGGTGTGATAAAATGAAGTGATATCGAAAATGAACGGAGGTACTCCCCATGAAAAAAACCACGTTGCTCAAAGCCGCCCTCGGCGCCGGCGCGGTCGGCGCGGCCATTCCCGTGCTGATTGACCATCTGCTGATCCACCGCAAGTTCGAGCTGCCCCAAGGCGCCAAGGACGCCGTTTCGGGCGCCGACATGACCGAGCTGCACGCGCTGCGCGACGACTACATGAACTGGCTGGAAAACTACGGCTATGAGGAGCACTATCTTGTGACCGACGACGGGCTGACCCTCAACGGCTTTTTGTTCAAGGCAAAAGAGCAAAGCAACGTTTATGCCTTTTGTTCCCACGGCTACCGCAGCAGCGGCAAGACGGAATTCTGCGCGATTCTGCAATACTATCTCAGCCGCAATATCAACGTCTTCATCTGCGACCACCGCGGCGCGGCGTCCAGCCAGGGCAACATCATCGGCTTCGGCGCGCTGGAATCGAAGGACTGCATCAAGTGGCTCGGCTATCTCAACGACAAGTTCGGCAGTGACATCAAGCTGATCATCCACGGCATCTCGATGGGTTCCGCCACGGTCATGCTGATGACCGGTTCGCCCGACCTGCCCGAAAACGTCAAGTTCTGCGTGGCCGACTGCGGCTTCACCAGCGCGTGGGATGAGTTCACCTACAAGCTCGGCGAAATGAAGGTGCCCGCGCACCCGCTGATCGAGCTCGTCAACGCCTTCAACAAGGTCTATGCGGGCTACGATTTCGGCAAGGACACCTCGGCCATCGACGCGGTCAGACGTGCGAAGATCCCGATGCTGTTCGTCCACGGCGCCGCCGACACCTTCGTCCCGACCAAGATGGTCTATGAGCTTTACGACGCCTGCGCCTGCCCGGACAAGGACATTCTGGTCGTGGAGGGCGCCGACCACGCCGCGTCGTTCATCACCGACCAGCCGGCCTATGAAGCCAAGCTCGACGCGTTTATTGACAAATACGTTCGCGACTGAACCGATTTTCCTTTGAAAGAAGGCACATCCTATGGATAAAATCAAAATGAACAAAATCGTCGAGATGGACGGCGACGAAATGACCCGCATCATCTGGCAGACGATCAAAGACGAACTGCTTTCTCCCTTTGTGGAGCTGAACACGGAATACTACGACCTTGGTCTCCCGCACCGCGACGAGACGAACGACCAGGTGTCGATCGACGCGGGCGAAGCGATCAAAAAATACCACGTCGGCGTCAAGTGCGCCACGATTACCCCGAACGCGCAGCGCGTCGAGGAGTATCACCTCAAGGAGATGTGGAAGAGCCCGAACGGCACCATCCGCGCCATTCTCGACGGCACAGTCTTCCGCACGCCGATCCTCGTCAGCGGCGTCAAGCCCGCGGTACGCTCGTGGGAACAGCCGATCACCATCGCGCGTCACGCCTACGGCGACGTGTATAAAGCGACAGAGTTCCGGCTGACGAAGCCCGGCAAGG
The DNA here is from genome assembly GCA_017544665.1 of Clostridia bacterium. Taxonomy (GTDB): domain Bacteria; phylum Bacillota; class Clostridia; order Oscillospirales; family Acutalibacteraceae; genus UBA6857. Next base: position 2,082 of record JAFYDS010000105.1, read on the forward strand.
CTGAACTGCTCTTCACCGCGGAAGACGGCGAAGTGAAGCGCGCCACGATCTACGACTTCGAATGCGGCGGCGTGCTGCAGGGCATGTATAACAAAGACACGTCGATCGAATCGTTTGCGCGCTCGTGCTTCAACTTTGCGATCGAAACGAAGCAGGACCTCTGGTTTTCCACGAAGGACACGATCTCCAAGCAGTACGACCAGACGTTCAAGCTGATCTTCGAGGACATCTTCAACCGTGAATATAAGGCGAAGTTCGACGCACTCGGCATCACCTATTTCTACACCCTGATCGACGACGCGGTCGCCCGCGTGATCCGCTCCAAGGGAGGATATATCTGGGCGTGCAAGAACTACGACGGCGACGTGATGAGCGACATGGTCTCCACGGCGTTCGGCTCGCTCGCGATGATGACGAGCGTCCTCGTCTCACCCGACGGCAACTTCGAATACGAGGCCGCCCACGGCACGGTCACCCGCCACTACTACCGCTATCTCCAGGGGGAAACCACCTCGACCAACCCGATCGCGACGATCTTCGCGTGGACGGGCGCGCTCAAAAAGCGCGGTGAGCTCGACGGCAATGCCGCCCTCGTCCGGTTTGCCGAAACGCTGGAGGACGCGTCCCTCGCCGTGATCGAAAGCGGCAAAATGACGAAAGACCTCGCGCTGATGTGGCAGGGGGACGTCAAGCCCGAAACGCTGACGACCGACGACTTCATCGCCGCGATCCGCAAAGAGCTGGAAGCAAGGATTTGAGCTGTTAGCAGTTAGCCGTTAGCAGTCAGCAGGGTCGCCGTGGGGCGACCCTTTTCTTTTTCCGGAACGCAAGGCGTCATCTTCATTCCCTGGTCCCTTAATCCCTCCATCCCTCTGAAAAAACTTTCAAAAGCCCTTGACATTTTCCATCCCCGCTGATATAATCATAGAACCGCAATTCTGACGTGCGGATCCTTGCTCTGCCAAAAAGCAGGGCCAAAGTCCATAAGGAGGTGCAACACAAATGGCAAACACGTACGAAACCATGTTAGTCTTTTCCGTTGCCAACGGAGACGAAAGCGTGACGGCGCTTGTCGAGAAGTTCAAGGCTTTGATCGAAGCCAACGGAACGATCGAGAGCATCGACGAATGGGGCAAGCGCAAGCTGGCGTACCCCATCAACTACGAGACCGAAGGCTACTACATGCTCGTCAACTTCTCTTGCGAACCGGATTTCCCGGCGGAGCTTGACCGTGTGGTGAAGATCACCGAAGGCGTGCTTCGTTCGCTCACCGTGAAACAGTAAGGAGGAAACAGCATGATTAACAGCGTCGTTCTCATGGGCCGCCTGACGGCGGATCCCGAGCTGCGTACCACAACAACGGGCAAATCGGTCTGTTCGTTCCGCCTCGCGGTCGACAGATCCTACGTCCGTCAGGGCGAGCAGCGCCAGGCAGACTTCATCAACTGTGTCGCGTGGGAGCAGACCGGCAACTTCATCAGCCGCTATTTCACCAAAGGCTCGATGATCGCCGTGATCGGTTCGATCCAGACCCGTACCTACGAAGACAAGTCCGGCGCAAAGCGTACGGCGGTTGAAGTCAACGTGCGCGAAGCGTCCTTCACCGGCGCCAAGTCGGACGCCGGTAACGGCAGCTACAACCAGGGCGCGCCCGCCGCACCGGCGCAGGCGCCCGCTTACCAGTCCGCCGCGCCCAGCGATTTTGAAGAGATCACCGACGACGAAGATCTCCCGTTCTGATCGCGCCCGGCAACCAAAAAGATAACAAGGAGGATACAGATATGGCATTTGAAAAAGGCAATGGCCGCCCGAACAGAAAAGGCCGCAGAAAAGTCTGCGCGTTCTGTGTGGATAAAGTGGAAACAATCGACTACAAGGACATCGCGCGTCTGCGCAAGTTCACGTCCGATCGCGCCAAGATCCTGCCCCGCCGCGTGACCGGCACCTGCGCCCGTCACCAGCGCGAGCTGACCACGGCCATCAAGCGCGCCCGTCAGGTCGCCTTGCTGCCCTACACCAGCGACTGATAAAAAACGCCCTGCGGGGCGTTTTTTAGTTTGCAGTTTGCAGTGTGCAGCGACGCGGGGGAAGCGGTTTGCAAAGGCGAGCAAACCGCCGCGAAGGAGAACGTAGCGGTTGACCACCTCACCCGTCATCGCGCCTGCGGCACGATGCCATTCTCGCCTGCCGGCTCGGCCGTTGCTTTTGCGGCGATGCCGCAAAGGTCGCCACCGGCGACCCGCAACCCCAGAGGGGAGCCATTCAAGCCTTCCCCTTTGGGGAAGGTGTCGCGCCCGAAGGGCGTGACGGAAGGGGCAACCCACCTGCGTCTTCCTTCGCGAAAAGACGCGCTCCGCTGCACCCGCGTTTTCCCGCGTCCCGCACCGCTGACAGGTCAAAAAAACGGCGCGCGGGGCGGCAAAAACTGTGAAAACTGCCGGATATGCGAAAACCGGCCCGTTGGGTGTTGACAAAAGGCAAAATTTGTGTAGAATAGACCCATAAGGCAAAGGCGTCTTTTCGGATAACGAAAAGTGCCTTTGTCTCTTTTTTTACTCTCGGAGGGATCAATATGTGTTCCATCATGGGCTATTGCGGCGCCGGTCTGCTGCCGCCTGCGTTCTACTCGGGCTTTGAACAGACCGTTTCCCGCGGACCGGATATGCACCGGGTCCTCGACCTCGGCGAGGGCACCCTCGCGTTCCACCGCCTGTCGATCATGGGCCTGACGCCGGCGGGAATGCAGCCGTTTACCCGCGGCAGCAGCGCGCTGGTCTGCAACGGCGAGATCTACGGCTTTGCGGCGATGAAGCGCGCGCTCGAAGAGAAGGGCTATGCCTTCTCGAGCGACAGCGACTGCGAGATACTTTTGCCGCTGTACTTTGAATACGGCGTCGAGATGTTCCCAATGCTCGACGCGGAGTTCGCGCTGGTCCTCTACGACGGCGCGAAAAAGACGTTCGTCGCCGCGCGCGACCCGATCGGCATCCGTCCGCTTTATTACGGCTACGACGACAAGGGCGTAATCGTCTTCGCCAGCGAGCCGAAGAACCTCGTCGGACTTTGCGGTGAGATCAAGCCGTTTCCGCCGGGCTGCTACTGGAAAGACGGGCAGTTTGTGCGCTACTGCGACATTGCCGCCGTGCCGGAGGTCATCCATGATGATCTTGAGACCGCCTGCCGCCACATCCGCGAAAAGCTGATCGCCGGCGTCAAAAAGCGTCTGGTGTCCGATGCGAAGGTCGGCTTCCTGCTGTCCGGCGGACTGGACTCCTCCCTCGTCTGCGCGATCGCCGCGCGCGAGAGCGACAAGCCGATCCGGACGTTCGCTATCGGCATGGACATCGACGCGATCGACCTCAAATATGCCCGGCAGGTCGCGGACTTCATCGGCAGCGACCACACCGAGATCATCATGACGAAGCAGGACGTGCTCGACAACCTCAAAAACGTGATCCATCTCCTCGGGACGTTCGATATCACGACGATCCGCGCCTCGATGGGTATGTACCTGCTGTGCAAAGCGATCCACGAGCAGACCGATATCCGCGTGATATTGACCGGTGAGATTTCCGATGAACTGTTCGGCTACAAGTACACCGACTTCGCGCCCTCCGCCGCGGCGTTTCAGGAAGAAGCGCAAAAGAGAGTGCGCGAGCTACACATGTACGACGTGCTGCGTGCCGACCGGTGTATCTCGGTCAACTCGCTCGAAGCGCGCGTCCCGTTCGGCGACATCGACTTCGCGCACTATGTGATGGCGCTTGACCCCGCAATGAAGCTGAATACCTACGACAAAGGAAAATACCTCCTGCGCCACGCGTTC
>JAFYDS010000106.1 GCA_017544665.1 Clostridia bacterium
GTGACGATCACTCCGCAGTCCTCGCTGACGCCGGGCACGACCTATCTGCTCAAGATCGGCGGCGGCATCACGTCCAAGAGCGGCGTGAGCATCGGTCATGACAGTTACATCGCGTTCACGGTGGCGGGTGAAAAACCGACGACGGCAGCTCCGACTACGACCGCAGCGCCGACGACGACCACGAAGCCCACGACAACAAAGCCGACCACAACGAAACCGACGACGACCAAACCGATCACCACGAAGCCGACCACGACAAAGCCAACCACAACAAAGCCGACCACAACGACCAAGGCGTCTGCGGCGGTGACGACAACGACGGCGACCACCACGGCGACGACCACGACAACGGCTCCGACGACGACGGAAGCCACCACCACGACGGCGGTCACGACCACGGAGACAACCACCGAGACGACGACCGAAGCCACGACCACAGAAACAACAACCGAGACAACGACCGAAACGACAACCGAAGCGCCGGAGACGACCGAAGCAGTCACGGTGTCGGAGAGTGAAACCGACCCGACCGACGAGGCGCCCGATGTGATCGAACCGGCGAAGCGTTCCCCATTGCCCTATATTCTTATCGGCGGATTCTTAATCATTGCAGCCATTGCGGTGGTTTTGATCATAAAGAAGAAATCAAAATAAGAAAGGAAGAAAACACATGAAACAAACATCCAAAGTCCTCAGTATTATCCTTGCGTTGTTGATGATCTTCTCCGTCACCGTTTCGGCGGCTGCCAGTCTCACGCTGGATTCCGCAAAAATCGGCGACACTGATCTCAGCGCGGCGACCACCATCCGTTCCAACGATGTGATCGACCTGACGTTCTCTGCCGATGTGACGAGCGACGAAGCCATTCTCACAACCAACCTGACGAAGATCAAAGTCAGAAATGCTGCAGGCGAAGCTGTTAACGGCCCAACAGTCTCTGTTGTCGGCAAGAAAAAGCTCAGCGTTTCGCTTGGTGGTATTGATAAAGCGGACTATACACTGACGATCGGCAAGAAGTTCCAGGATGTGAACGGAAATACGCTTGCTGCAGACGTCAGCATTCCGTTCACCGTCAACAAGGGCGACGGCAGCGGCTCCGGCGGCGGCAACAACCCGCTGACCTTCGGCGGCGCAACAGTGAATGACGCTGACCTGAGCGGCGCGACACTGAAGGGCAACGAGACCATCGTGCTCCAGTTCGACCGCGGTATGAAAACGTATGAGACCGACAATGCGGCGCTGATCACTGTGAAAAAGGCTGACGGTTCTAATGCAAGCTACACGGTGCTTCCCGTTGACGATTCCAACGATACCACAAAGCAGCAGATCAAGGTGCAGCTCGGCGGTCTCGAAGACGGCGACTACACGCTGACGATCGGCAAAAACCTGAAAGCCAACAACGGCAACACCCTTGGCACGAAGGTGGAGATCAACTTCACGGTGAAGGGCGATGATCAGGGAAGCGGCAACAAGCTCAGCTCCATCTTTGATACTCTCCTCAATTTCTTTAAGATGATCATCAATTTCTTCAAGGGCCTGTTCACGAAATAATCTGACATACCCCAAAGCCGTCGGCTCTGCCGGCGGTTTTTGCTTTGGACTTTGCATTGGTCATCTGTTCTTCCCGCAAATGCCTATTGCGTAGGTTCTAAAAGTATGTTATATTATATTAGTAACAAAACCGGAGGGATACCTATGAAACATACAAAACGCATACTTGCGGTGCTTCTGACATCGACGCTTTGCTTTGGTTGCTGTTCGGCAGCCTTTGCCAATGACGCGGCGCCTGCGTCAGTGACGGAAGCCGAACTGCTGCGGAACGTGCCGACGGAGAATGTCAGTATCACGTCCGGCTTCTTCCGCGACTATCAGCGTCTGACGATCTGCCAGATTATCCCGACCGCGATTGCCAACGTGGAAAAGGGTACGGGCGGCATGCCGAACATCATCAACGCCGCGAAGATGCATCGCGGTGAATCGTACAGCGGTTTCTCCGGCGCGCTCTATGTGGATTCCGACGTCCACAAGGTGCTGGAATCTATGTGTTACGCACTTACCATCGATCCGATGGGGGACAGCGCGGTGCTCGCTGCGCAGGAACAGATCCGCAGCAAGCTCGAAGAATGGATTCCGTACTACCTCGACGCACAGGACACCAACGGCTACTTCGATACCTACTATATCCTGCAGCCGAGTATGACAAAGTATTCCAATGTAAACAACCACGAGCTGTACTGCATGGGTCACTTCATCGAGGCGGCGCTTGCGCATTACGCCTGTACGGACGGCACGGATACCCGACTGCTGGAAGAAGCGATCCGTGTGGCGGATCACCTCGCGGCAACCTTCGGTACCGGGGCGGGGCAGAGAAAGCAGATCCCCGGCCATCAGGAAATCGAACTGGCACTGCTGAAACTGTCGCTGCTCTGTCAGACGCTTGGCGCCGGTTATGCTGAAAAGGCGCAGGCCTACAGTCAGCTGGCGGCGTTCTTCCTGGACACGCGCGGCGATTATGAAGGCCGTGCTGTGGATTGCGACGCGTGGATTCACTGGCAGGATCACATGCCGGTAGCGCAGCAAACCGAAGCGGTCGGCCACGCTGTGCGCGCGCAGTATATGTATACTGCCATGGCGGAACTGTCCTGTGTCGATCCCGCGCGGCGGACGCTCTATGCGAGCGCGCTTTCCTCACTCTGGAATGATGTGACGCACACCAAGCAATACGTCACCGGCGGCGTCGGTCACAGCGATCATATGGAAGGCTTTTCCACTTCGTATGACCTGCCGAACGATAAGTCCTATTGCGAGACCTGCGCGGGAATTGCAAACATGCTCTGGAACCGCGCAATGAGCAAGCTCGACCCGACCAGCGCTTACGCGAATCAGATCGAGACGGACATCTACAACGCGGTGCTCGGCTGCGTGAACTTTGACGGCAACAAGTTTTTCTATCAGAACTACCTGACTTCGGATACAGGCCTGACCCGCAACAGCTGGTACGGCACTGCTTGCTGCCCGCCGAACCTGACGCGCACCCTGCTTTCCCTCGGCAGCTATATCTACAACATCAGCGATACGGCACTGTACGTTAACCAGTACATCACCAACGAGGCGCAGGTTGCTTTCGGCGACACGCCTGTACAGGTGGCCATGAACAGCAATTTCCCGAACAAGGGGAACGGTAACCTGACACTTTCTATGGATGAAGCGACCGATTTCACACTGAATCTGCGTATGCCCGCATGGGCAGGCAGCTTTACGGTCAAAGTGAATGGTACGGCACTGCGGCTGTCCGCCAACGAAAAAGGCTGGCTGTCGATCAGCCGTACCTGGTCTGACGGCGACATCATCGAGTTCGATTTCTCAATGCCTGTTCGTTTTGAAAAGACGCCCGATCAGGTCACGACCAATATCGGGTACACCGCCGTGCGCCGCGGCCCGCTGGTCTACTGCGCCGAAGCGGTGGACAACGACTTCCGTATCCGTTATGCGACCATTGACGAGACCGCAGAAGCGACGCTGGTCTGGACGGATTCCCTCGACGGTGCGGCTGATCCCTACGGCGTCCGCGATCTTTATCAGCTGAAGATCCCCGGAAAGAAACAAAACCATAACGGCACTGAGGTGGTCACCTGGACGCTGATTCCGTTCTATGCCCGCAGCAACCGCGCCCAGTGCGCCATGTCGGTTTATCTGCCGCTGGTGTTCAAAGCGCAGGAACTGCACCAGTTTGCGACGCCGACCGCGTCCTACACCTATCCCGGCGACTCGCCGCTGCACCTCAATGACGGCAGCGACAGTCCGGCCAACCGCTGGACAAGCTGGAACTAGTTTCATCCTCGACGAATAAACCAGGAAAGAGAAGACTTACAATGAACCAACGTAAACCATTGAATAAAGCGGCATGGGCGATGCTCAGCATCGGCTTTGCCGCCTATGTGTTTTCCTCCGGCAGTTGGAATCTTGGCTTGACGGTGTGGATCTGGCCGTTTGCGTTTCTGTATTTCAGCAGACAGACCAAAATCAAGAAGCAGTTTTTGCTTCTGGTGGCTGCTGTCGCGGTCGGTCAGGTAATCAAGTGGCCGGATCTTTTGGATTCCGGTTATTTACTGAGCGCTGTTTTCTGTCTGGTTTGGAGCGTTTTCTGGATTTTGCCGTTCCTCGCCGACCGGCTTCTTGCACAGAAACTGCCTGGGTCTTTTCTCAGCAGCTTGATCTTTCCAACAGTGTTTGTCTCAATCGAATACCTGCGCACTCTAACACCGATCGGCAGCCTTGGCATGACGGCTTATACACAAGCGAGATTTCTGCCGCTGGTGCAGGTCACGTCTGTGATTGGTTCTTTTGGCCTCTCGTTTCTGATTTACTGGTTCGGTTCGGTTGTCGTTACGGCGCTGGAAAAACGGCAAGGGTGGAAGTCTGCCGCAGGTGTATGCCTTGCACTTTTGGTCGCTTCCATTGGCTTCGGCTGCATCCGGCTTGCGTCGTTCCCGGTCAGTTCCGAGAACACAGTCCGTGTCGCGAGCATCGTCGGCCCATACTATGAAAAGTTTGACGACGGAACCTATGCGGAGATACCGATCGAAGAGACCTTGCAATCTTTCCTTTCCGAAGCGCAGCGCGCAGCGGACGGCGGTGCGACGATCGCATGCTGGAACGAGGAAGCGTTTGATATGGAGGACACGGAGGAAGCCCGACTGACGGACGCGGCAGCCACATTTGCGAAGGCACATGACATGATCCTGATCATCGGGCTTGAAGTGGATGATACCGACGACAGCGAAGGCGGCGACTCGGTCAACCGATCCATCCTCGTCTTGCCCGACGGTTCCGTGACCGACTACATCAAAACGAATCTGATCCCGATAGTGGAGATCCCTGGTTATGTCAAAGGCAGCGGTGAGGTGCCCTCAGCCACGACGGCGCAGGGTGTGATCACCAACATGATTTGCTTTGACGATACATTTATGCGCTTTGTGCGCGAAAAGACCGAATCGACCGAGATCCTGTTTGTGCCCTCATGGGACTGGCAGGGCATCAAGCATGCGCACACCGATCTGTCGGAGTTCCGTGCGGTCGAAAACGGCTTTTCACTCGTGAAGCCGACCTATGGCGGAATCAGCACCGCCGTGGACGGGCAGGGGAATGTGATCCAACGCTTCGATACCGACGACACCGGCTTTGATACGGTACAGTTTGCAGACGTTCCGACAACGCGCATACCGACGCTCTATGCAAGATACGGCGGCATTATCGACCTCGCGTTTTGCCTGTCTGGCTTTGTCACGGTCGCGCTTGGAATCTATGTGTTGCAGAGAAAAAATCGAGCAGCACACGCATGAAAATGAGGCGAGCATTAGACGTTTCAAATACACTAACCGCTGGATAAATGGATATCATCCCCGGGGTAATTAAACAACAGGAGGTAACGAATATGAGAAAACTATTATCTGCAGTACTGGCGCTTTTGCTTCTTCTTTCGCTTTCGCCGCTGGTATTCGGCGCAGACAGCACAGGGATAGCATCCTTTTGTGTGAATCCTTACGGCGGAGAAGAATCCGCTATGGATACGATCTCGTGGTATTCCACCAACGGGAAATACTTTCTGTTTTTGCCTGCTGATGTTGACCTCAGCGTGGCGAAGGTTTATTTTACCGCATCCGGTGAAGTGAAGCTGGACGGCACTCCGATCGTTTCGGGCGGCACGGCGGCCGCGCTGACTGCCGGAACGCATACGCTTGTCTGCGGTTCTCAGAGCCGGAACCTCACCGTGATGTTTTCCGCTGATCTTCCGGCGGTGTATATCACAACGCAAAGCGGAAGTCTGAGCTATATCCACGCCAACAAGGAAAACAAAGAGCCCGGTAATATCCGCATCTATGAGGGCCGCGTGGAGACGGTTAACAAGGAACTCAAACAAATCAAAGGCCGCGGCAACGCGACCTGGGGCTATCCGAAAAAGCCCTATAACATCAAATTCGATAAAAAGATCGATCTGTTTGGTATGGGCAAGGCAAAAAAATGGACACTGCTTGCAAACTACCGCGATCTTTCGCTGATCCACAACGATTATGGATGGGAGTTTGCAAAGGCGTTCGGCATGACCTATACGAGCGAATATACCTATGTCGACCTGTATATCAACGGCGATTACAAGGGTAACTATGTGATCTGTGAAAGCGTGGAGATCGGTGAAAACCGCGTGAACATCGCAGATTTGGAAAAAGCGAACGAAGATGCGAACCCGGACGTCGATTTCGACACCCTTCCCGTTGGGGGCACGGGTGAAAACAACACGGTGCAGCAATCTTCCGCAAAGGGTTCGCGCAAGTGGGTGGAGATCCCGGAAGATCCCGCGGATATCACCGGCGGCTATCTGATGGAATATGAATACGGCGGCCGGTATAATCCGGAGATCAGCGGGTTTGTGACGACGAACGGCCAGCCGGTGGTCATTAAATCGCCCGAGCAGGCCTCCCGCGCAGAGGTTAATTATATTGCGGACTTTATGGACGCGGGCACTGAAGCTCTGTATTCCGAAACCGGCTATAACGCCGCGGGAAAGCATTACAGCGAATACTTTGACGTGGATTCTCTTGCGGCGGCATATCTGACGCAGGAGATGTCTATGAACTTCGACGCCGCGTTTTCCAGCTTCTTCGCTTATAAGCCGGAGGGCGCCGACAGCAAGGTGGTGTTTGGCCCCATCTGGGATATGGATAACGCCTTCGGCAGCTCGCAGACGAATTTGAACGTGCCGCTGATCACCACGAACCTCTGGTGGGCGAATCAGATGGCATATCACGGGATTCCCACCGTTCTTGCCGCCGCAAACCGTCATGCCGAATTCCGTGCTCTGGTGCGGGATAAATGGGCGCAATGCGTTCAGAACGGCGCATTTAATACCGTAAACACAAAGATTACTGCGTTGACCGCAACCTTGAGGGAAAGCGCAGCGATGAACGGCGTGCGCTGGAATCTGTTCAGTACCACCAACGGAGCAACTGCCGCAGCAAAATGGGAAAGTAACCGTGATATCAGCATGGGCTTTGTGAGTGACCGCACAGCCGCTTTGAACAAAGGCCTCGGCGCGAACGGTGCATACCTGTATTATGACGTGAACGGCGCCAATTCCGGCAGCTGGGCTACCGTGTCCGTGATCAGCGAGATCGGCGACAGTGTGACCGTCCGTGCAATCACCGGCAACGGTACCATAAACCCGCCCTCCGGTAAAAAGTTTTACAGCTGGAATACCGCAGCCGACGGCAGCGGCGTGAGCTATATTCAGGGCAACGAACTGACGCTTTCGGGCGAGTGCACCGTGCTTTACGCGATCTGGAAAACGCAGGCGGAGATCGACGCCATTGAAGCGAACGGTCATGACTACAGCTTGTGGATCAACGAACAGCCTGCGACCTGCGCTGCGACGGGCGTCAAGGGGCACTATCAGTGCCTTGCCTGTCAGAAGTACTTTGACGCGGACAAGAACGAGATCACCGATCTGACGATTCAGAAAAATGATAACCACGTCGGCTCTATGATAATCAAAAAC
>JAFYDS010000107.1 GCA_017544665.1 Clostridia bacterium
CGATTCGTGCAACTTCCTACCACAGCTACACAAAGCAGACGGTCAGCGACGCCGCAAAGAAAGCGGACGCGACATGCACGACAGCGGCGACCTACTACTACTCCTGCGTGACCTGCGGCAAGGTCGAACAGAACGATTCTCACACCTTCACCGATGGCAATGCAATGGGCCACGACTGGCAATGGGTGACCGACACTGAAGCGACCTGCAATACGGCGGGCAGCAAACATCAGGCGTGCACGCGCTGCACCGCGACACAGAGCGAGAACACGACGGTCCCCGCGACGGGCAACCACAGCTACACAAAGCAGACGGTCAGCGACGCCGCAAAGAAAGCGGACGCGACATGCACAGCGGCGGCAGTCTATTACTATTCCTGCGCGACCTGCGGCAAGGTCGAGAAAAACGACGCGCACACCTTCACAAACGGCGCGGCGCTCGGCCATGACTGGGCCTGGGTGATCGACACCGACGCGACCTGCAGCACGGCGGGCGTGAAGCATCAAAAGTGCACGCGCTGCACCGCAACGCAGAGCGAAGGCACGACGATCCCGGCAACGGGCAGCCACAGCTACACCAAACAGACCGTCAGCGCCGATACGCTGAAAGCGGCGGCGACCTGCGAGGCGGCGGCAATCTACTACTATTCCTGCGCTTCTTGCGGCGCGATCGAGAAAAACGACGCCCACACCTTCACAAGCGGCGCGGCGCTCGGCCACGACTGGCGCGAGACGGCCCGCACGGATGCGACCTGTGACGCGGCGGGTTCGGTCACCTACACCTGCGCGCATGACAGCGCCCACACCAGAACCGAATCCATTGCGCAGAAGTCGCACACGGACGCGAACGGCGACGGCTACTGCGACAATTGCGGCAAAGACCTTTGGAGCGGAAGATGCGCCTATTGCGGCCAGGTCCACAGCGGCTTCTTCGGCATGATCGTCAAGTTCTTCCACAGCATTCTGGCAATCTTTAAGAGATAAAACTTTCATTAAGCGACCCCCGCTGCGTTCCGGCGGGGGTCGGCTTTTCTTTTACAAAATGTTCACGAATTCACAGTTTGTACACAACTGTTGCGGAATTATGTGGTAGAATAAAATAAACTATGATTCAGCGCGTTAACAGGAGAAACCGCTGAACAGAAAAGGAGGAAACAATATGCAAGTTCCATCATCCGCTGCAAAAGCAATCAGCTTGCTGCTTGCCATTCTGACGCCGATGCTGTCGCTGTTCTTCGGCGTCAGCGAAGTTGCCATGACCCAGAAGGAGAAGGCGGCCGTGGTCGAAGCGCTTGATAAGGTCGACGGCTTCATGGCGGGCGTCTGCCATCCCGATCCGGCGTATAAGCAGATCAAAAAAGCCAACATCGGCTGGATCCGCGAAGACGCGCCGTATCCGTACGACGAAAACGGCAAAGTCAGCGTCTATTACAAAGCGTGGAAAAAAGAGATGAAAGCCTACGCCAAGCGCGGGATCAAGCTCATGGTCATCACGCCGTATCCCGATACGTTCATGGAGCACGGGCTGGATATCCGCAACGACGAAGATATCCCCGGCATCCAGAAGGTCGCCCGCTTCCTGCTGAAGGATCTGCGCGGGATCGCCGGCGCGGTCCAGATCACGAACGAGATGGGCGTTGACCGCTTCACGAAGCCGCTGACGATGGAAGAAGCCGCAAAGTTCATCGGCGTACAGGCGGAAGCGCTGTATCCGATCCGCGGCGATATTCTGATCGGCTATAACCTCGGCGGTCTCGGCATTGTAGAACTGCCCCCACTGATGGCGAAGTACAACAAGTATATCGACTATGTCGGTATCGACCTGTATTTCGGCTGCTTCGAAAACATCGTGAAGTCCATCGAGACTTTCCCGACGCTGATGAAGTACGCCTATACGCTGACCCACAAGCCGATCATCCTTGCGGAATTCGGCTATATCGGTCTCGGCGAACCGAAGACCCCGGAACAGAAGCAAAAGATCCTCCAGAAGCGCTATAAGGTCAACAGCGAAGAGGAAGCGCGTCAGGATATCAACGCGTTCATCAAGCACATGCCGAAGGATCTGCGCGACGAGTTCCGTGGGCTGTACAGCGACAAGAGCGACAGCGAAAAGGCCGATCTGATCTTCAAGGGAGAGTATGCCAACCACATCTACCGCGAGCTGTCGGAAGGCACCGGTCTGGACGGTTACCCGCACACGCCCGAAGGTCAGGCGAAGTTCTTTGCGGACCTGATCCCGATAATCAAGGACCTCGATTTCTGCATCGGCGCGTTCATCTATATGTGGCACGACTCCGAGCACTGCTATGTCTGCGGTCAGAAGAACTGCCCGGTCGAGACCGGCTGGGGTCTTGTGGACGGCGAAGGCAACTTGAAGCCGGTGTATTATGCCGTACAGAAGGCGTTCGCGGAATAAGAAAGCTTGTTTTACGGACGCCCAAACGGGCGTCCGTTTGCCTTTGAATCGATCAAAAGGAGTAATTCAGTATGATGAAAACAACCAAAAAATGCGTAGCACTGCTGCTTGCGCTGCTGCTCGTCTTCTCGTGTACCGCGCTTTTGTCGTCCGCTGTCGGCGAAGGGCTGCACTATGTGGTGCTCGGCGATTCCATCGCCGCCGGTTCGGGTCTGCGCAACCCGGGCGAAGCGAACTACGGCAGGATCGTCGCCAATACCAACGGCTACAGTTATCAAAACTTCGGTCATGACGGCGACCGCACGTCCACGCTGCTTTCAAAGCTTGACAGCGGCGACGTTGCGAACGCAGTCCGACGGGCGGATATCATCAGTATTTCGATCGGCGGCAACGACTTTTTCACGAATAATTCTCCGGGTTTGTTCTTTGAGGTTATGTTCGGCTATCACGGCAGGATCAATTCTATCGCGTCCGATATGCGGCGCAACTTCGCCGGAATCATCGAAAAGATCAAGCGCTACAACCCCAACGCGGTCATTTTGATGCAGACGCTCTATAACCCGACGATCTATCCGTTCCGCTTCGGTGTGGAAGAGGCGGTCAAACGCGTCAACAGCATGATCTACGACTATCTGAACGACCACCCGGGCGCCTACCATATCGTTGACATCAATTCCGCGTTCGGCGCCGACCCGACCTATATCTGTATCGACACGATCCACCCGAACGCCAAGGGCAACGAAAAGATCGCGAAGGTCATTCTGCAAAAGCTCTATGACCTCGGACTCGGCTCACGCACCGATCCTGTGATCCGCGTGAAGGGCGTGAGCACGGGTGAGATCGACTTCGCTGCAGTCGCTTCCTGGTTCGCAAGGCTTGGCAGCTTCTTCTCCCGCTGAATACCGATTTCGATTCTGTCTGAAAGGGGATCGACCATATGAAAACGACGCGTTTCCTGCTTTCCCTGTTTTGTGTTCTGACACTGCTGCTATCTCTTTGTGCGCCTGCGGCGCTTGCGGGGGATGCGCCGCTGCAGTACGTCGTCCTCGGTGATTCCATCGGTTACGGCGCCGGTGTGCTGAACCCCGACGAAGCGTGCTACGGGCGGATCGTGGCGGACACCAACGGCTACGACTACCAGAACCACGCCGTCAGTGGCAACCGGACCGATCATCTGTTGGCGCATCTGGACCACGCCGAAGTGACCGCGGCGGTCAAAAACGCGGACATTATCAGCATCTCGATCGGCGGCAACGACTACCTGACCGACAACGTGACGGGGCTGGTGCTCGACGCTACATTCCGCAACGATTACAGCCGGATGGACAAGATCACCGCGCAGCTGAAGCTGAACTTCGCCGCGATCATCGAAAAGATCCGCGGCTGGAATCCGGACGCCGTGATCTTGATGCAGACGCTCTATAACCCCGGCAAGGGAATCAACAAGGCGCCCTATCAGGCGGCGACCAACCGGCTCAACGACCTGATCCGCGACTACCTTGCGTCGCACCCCGGCGCGTTCACGATCGTGGACGTCGCGTCTGCCTTCGGCACCGACCGCAGATACATTGCGCAGGACAGCATCCACCCGAGCGCGCAGGGCAACGAGCGGATCGCAGAGGTCATTTTGCAGACGCTGCACAAGCTGGGGCTCGGCGACAAAACGACGCCGGCGGTTCTTCACAAGGGCGTCGACCAGAACGACTACACACTTTCGACGTTCCGCCTGCGGCTGCAGATGGTCCGCTATCTGTTCGAGCTGATGCGGTACTATATGTAAAAAAACGCCCTGCAGGGCACCCTCCGTAAGGAAGGTGCCCGGGGCGGCTTTCGTAACAGTTGAAATATTATTGATTTTAGTAGATAATCGGTATGATGTTTGTCATGCCGATTTTTCTTGTTTCAGCGCTTTTTGAAACTTAGCTTCCATTTCTTCCGGCACAAGCTCTTTGATAATGCCGACACCATAAAAGTAGATGTCCACAAGCTGAAATCGGTTGCCATCCAAATACTTTGGTGCGTGCACGACAATCTTTTCAATGAACTCGTGTACCAGTTCCGGCGTCAGTTCTTTCAGATTGGTTATCTGCTTCGCCTTTGACACAAACCGCTGCAGTCCTTCTTCTTGATCAGCCTGCCGGTTCAGATCTGCTTCTATCTCCGGCAGTCTTGCTTTTAGTTCCTTTTGCTCCGTCTCCAAAGAAGAAGACAGGGTTGCGTACCGCTCGTCGCTGAGCTTGCCTTTGACGTTATCTTCATACAACCGCTGGATCAGAACGTCGATTTCTTTTACGCGGCTCTTTGCTTTCTCAAAAGCACGTTTTTTGACATTCCGGTCTCTTTTTTGTTCAATACCGAACTGTTTCCGCTGCCTGGTAATGAACGGATCTTCAAAGAGCTGAACACATCGGAAGACACGCTGCATGGTTTCCAACACAAGGTCGTAAATAGCCTTTTCGCGGATATAGTGGGCGGTACAATTCGAAGTTTCCTTGCGGAAAGATGAGCAAAAGAAATTTGGACTGATATGTCGTTTGGCGCTTCCGTTAGAGTAGTACAACTTTGAACCACAGTCGGCACAGTAGAGCAATCCGGAGAACATACTGACATGACCGGTTCGTGTCGGACGTCTGCGGTGAGAACGCAGTTCCTGTACCAACGCAAAGGTTTCGCGGTCAATGATTGCCGGGTGTGTGTCAGGGAATACTTGCCATTCTTCCTCCGGCCGTTCAATCTTCGTTTTGTTTTTAAAAGATTTGGTCGTGCTTCTAAAGTTGATCGTATCGCCACAGTATTCCTGCCGTAAAAGAATATCGGCAACTCCCGCTGCATTCCATGCACAGGGAACCTCCGGCAGATGAGAACACTTGCGACCGATACTGTGCCAATGTTCTGTTGGCGTCAAAACATGATCTGCTTTGAGCTTTTTGGCAATTTGTGTCGGACCAAATCCGTCGATACAGAGCTTGAAGATTCTGCGCACAACCTCCGCCGCCGGTTCGTCAATGATCCACCTGACATCATGCTTCTGACTTTCAGGATCTTTGAGATATCCATAAGGCGGATTAGTGGTCAACGGCTGGCCGGACATGCCCTTGCTTCGGAAAACGTTTCTGACTTTTTGGCTGGTATTTTTTGCATGCCATTCGTTGAAAAGGTCCTGCATCGGCACGAGATCACTGATCCCTTTTGCGGTGTCAATATTGTCCATGATGGCAATATACCGAATCCCCAAACGGTCAAATTCTTCTTCCATGAGCTGACCGACGATGAGGCGGTTACGCCCCAACCTTGAATGGTCTTTAACGATCAAGGTTCGTATCAAGCCCTGCTCCGCCAACTCCATGATTTCGGTGAAGGCCGGACGTGCAAATGTCACACCCGACCAGCCGTCGTCAATAAAAACGCGGGGATTGTTGAACCCGTTTTCCTTTGCATACTTCTCTAAAATGGCCTGTTGGTTTTTGATGCTGCCGGATACACCTTCCTGTTCGTCGTCCCGTGACAGGCGGCAGTACAACGCATCGATTTTATCCGACTGGTTTGTTTTTCTTTTCAATTTGACTCCTTCCTTCAGCCGGAAGAATATGAATGTTCAGGACATCTTCATCATATCACATTTCGGCTTAAACTTCAACACTTTAAAG
>JAFYDS010000108.1 GCA_017544665.1 Clostridia bacterium
GCCCTTGTAGGATTCCGCGGACGCAGGGATGAATGTACCGCCGAGCACACCGCTCTTTTCGTGGATCACCGGGTTGTGGCCGCGCAGCTTCAGCACACGGGCTGCTTCCATACCGCCGATCCCGCCGCCGATGATGTGAACGGTCTTCGGGTTCGCCGTCGGCTTGATGTTGTGCTTGTTCCACTGCATGGTTTCCGCATTGACAGCGCAGCGCGCCATGTGAAGGGAATCATGCAGCGACTGGTCGTTCGGGACACCCTTATAGTGGCTCATATTAAAACAGCCGTTGTGGCAGAGAATACACGGACGGATATCCGCTTCGCGGCCTTCCATCAGTTTTGTGACCCACTCCTGATCCGCGAGGAATGGACGCGCAAAACCTGCGCCGTCCAGTTTACCTGCGGCGATCGAATCCGCAGCGACCGCCGGATCAAGACGGCCGGCGCAGACGATCGGAATATCGCAGAATTGTTTGATGTGTTCGCAGTCGGCGAGGTTGCAGTTCTCCGGCATATAGATCGGCGGATGTGCCCAATACCAGGCATCATAGGTGCCGTTATCGCAGTTGAGCATATCGTAGCCCGCGTCCTGCAGATACTTGACCGCCTTTTCGCTCTCCGCCATGTCGCGTCCGACTTCGGTGTATTCCTCGCCGGGGAGCGCGCCTTCGCGGAAGCCTTTTGTTTTAGAGATAATGGAATAGCGAAGAGAGACCGGGAAGTCCTTGCCGCAAGCCGCTTTGATCGCTTTGACAATGCCGACGGCGAAGCGGTAACGGTTTTCAAATGAACCGCCAAACTCATCGGTACGATTATTTACATAGCCGAGCGTAAACTGGTCGAGCAAATACCCTTCGTGTACGGCATGAATCTCAACGCCGTCGACACCGGCCTCCTGCAGGAGCTTCGCAGTTTTGGCAAATGCGTCGATGAATTCATAAATCTCCTCTTTTGTCATTTCACGCGACGGGACCTTGTCGCTCCAGCGGTTGGGCGACGGGCTTGCGGAAGCCGTAATCTTATCGAGATCCATAAACGGTTTGCTGAGGACGCGGAGCACGGGGTTTGAATAAAGCGTCTCCATCATGGAACTGATCGTAAACGAACGGCCGAAGCCCGCGGTAAGCTGCACGAACAGCTTAGCGCCGGTCTTATGGAATTCCGGCATCCACGCTTTGAGATCGCGGAACATCTTCTTGTTCTTATGGAGCCACTGTCCGAGCATCGGGTTATAGACAGGCTGGCAGCCCGGCAGAACAAGACCACAGTTGTTTTTGGCGACCTCGAGGATAAATTTTGCGCCCACTTTGTCAAAATGGTTTTTTTCCATCCAGCCGAACAGATCCGTGCCGCCCATGCTGGTCAGAACGATGCGGTTCTTGATTTCGCAATTGCCGATTTTCCACGGCGTAAACAACGGTGCGTATTTCTGATCCATAATCGAATCCCCCTGTAATTTGATTGATTTCATTATATCGCGGCATACTGCGAATGTCAAGTAAATGGGTAATCGATACACCGGATGTTTGCTGGCTGTATTACCGGTTCCTGTCAAAATAATTTACAAAATCATATTCACAAAAGCAAATCTTTGTGCTATAATACAATCGATAAAAATACTTGGCTTCGCCAAGAGGAGGTAAATACCTATGAAAATGTTCAAACGTATCGGCGCGCTTGCGCTCGCACTGGCTCTCATCGTTACCCTTTTCGCTGCTTGCGGCAAACCGTCTGTTGAAAAGCAAATTATCGGTTCCTGGCGTGACTCCGCCGGCGTGATCGGCTTTGATTTCGCGGAAGAAGGCGTCGGCAAACTCATTGCGCTTGACTTTACCGTGCCCGTGCTCAACATCAGTCTCAAGGGCGAATATGACATGACATACACGCTTTCGACCGACGACAACGACGTGACTACGCTCCACATTTCGTTCAACTATGTCATCCCCATCAACCTTGATCTTACGGTTGAAATCGACAATGACATCATGCGTCTGTCTCACGAATCCGGTCTGTCTTACACGATGACCCGTGTCACGGAAACCGATGCTGCGCCTGCTGAAAATGCCAGCGAGCCTTTGTCTGAATAATCCATACAGCTACATTTTTCTTTGCTATGACCGTTTCGTCGAAACGGTCATAGCATCACTTATTCCAAGGGAGGTTCGTTCCCCATGAAAAAAAGTACAAAAATCCTGATCGGTGCTGTCGCCGCAACAGTTGTTGTATGTGTGCTGATCGTCGTGGTTGCTTCGC
Source organism: Clostridia bacterium (assembly GCA_017544665.1). Lineage (GTDB taxonomy): Bacteria > Bacillota > Clostridia > Oscillospirales > Acutalibacteraceae > UBA6857. The sequence continues at coordinate 2,253 of JAFYDS010000108.1, forward strand.
TGCGCGGAAAGAATCCCGATTTCACGCCGACGACTGCACCTGTGACCGATCCCGGCACAACTTACTTCGACCTTGATCCTGCCAATACGCCCGATATTCCGACGAATCCGACGACAACAGCCGCGCCGACGACAGTCGATCTTTCCGCAGCGATCATCGGCAAATGGATGGATTCCGCGAATATGAGCGGCTACGAGTTCTTCAAGGACGGCACAGTCGCGGTCACCTATGTCAATCTGACAATTCCGTTTATCAATCTGCCGATCAACGGTACAGCGAACGGTACCTACACGATCAACGGCAATGAAGTGACGATGAAATATTCGATCTATACCAAGACGATCATCAAACACTTCTTCGCTTCGATCAACGGAAACGAGCTCTCGCTGCGTGATGTTGATGAAAACGATACCGCCACCTATCGGCGGATGAACGGCAATGAGACGATTCCGACCGCTGCGCCGCAGACCAGCGACGATCTCACCGGCACATGGGTCAATTCCGACGCCACAATGCGCTTTGTCTTCAATGACGACGCGACGGTCAATATCACGTTTGTCGGTTATAAAGACAAATCGGTTTCACGCAAGGGACTCAACGGCGACTATACAGGACTGTACATGGTGCAGGGCAACTTCATTACGATTCAGTTCATTGCTGACGGTGAAAAGCTCACGCTGGAATACACCTATACAATCAACCGTAACACGCTGTCGCTCACTGACAAAAACAATGATACGACGCTGTTCGTCCGTGCAGGCACCGGGTCGAACGCCTATGCGACAGCCGAGGATCTGCGCGGCAAATGGAGAGATTCCACCGGCACAAACGGCTACAACTTCCAGGAAGGCGGTATCGTTGAACTGACTCTTGTCAATTTTACTGTTCCTGTCATTAACATGCCGATCAACGGCACCTATAACGGCACCTATCAGGTCGACGGTGAACGGCTGACGATCCGGTACTCCGTTCTTGGAAAAGCCATCACTGACGTCTATCGTTTCTCTGTGGACGGCAACACGCTGACGCTGACAAACGAAGAAAACGGAAAAGTCTCCGCTTATCTGCGTGGCTGAGGCGAAGCATGGACAGCAAACAGAAAGTTCTGGATACGCTCAACGCGCTCGGGATTTCTTATGAACTGATCGAGCACCCGCCCGTACACACGATCGAAGAAATGGACGCGCTCGGCGTCTTTACTGCCGGCATGGTCTGCAAGAACCTCTTTTTACGCAACGCCAACGGCAAAACGCATTATGTTGTATGTCTCCCCAAAGATAAACAGGTCGAGATTCAGAACGGGATCCGCGCGGCGCTCGGCTGCAGTCGGCTCTCATTCGGATCTGACGAAAGGCTGCAAAAACAGCTTGCCCTCTCCCATGGTGCTGTCTCTCCGTTCGGCGTCGTCAACGACGATGACCACGACGTTGTTGTCGTACTGGACAAAGAGCTCGAAAAACAACCCGGACTGATCGGTTTTCATCCAAATGTCAACACC
>JAFYDS010000109.1 GCA_017544665.1 Clostridia bacterium
GAAGAGGGCAAGGTCAACCTGAACACGACCTACTCCTGCAACGGCGCCTATCAGGTGGCGAAGGACACGCTGATCCACTGCTCCAACCGCAACGGACACGGCTACCAGACGCTGACGCAGGGTCTGATGAATTCCTGCAACCCGTTCTTTATCCACATCGGACAGATGCTCGGCAAGGACACGTTCAACAAGTACTTCGAGGCGTTCGGCTTCACCGAGCGCACCGGCGTCGATCTGCCGAACGAAGCCTACCCCGTGTATCACCCGTTCAATAAAATGACGACCGTCGATCTCGCGAGTACCTCGTTCGGCCAGTCGTTCCGCGTCAGCCCGATCCAAATGATTACTGCCGGCTGCGCGATCGCGAACGGCGGCAAGCTGATGAAGCCGTACATCGTGGACAGCATCGTCGACGCGGACGGCAACGTGATCTCCAAGACCGAACCGACGGTCAAACGGCAGGTCGTCTCGGAAGGGACCGCCGCCACGGTGCGCCAAATGATGGAAGCCGTTGTCGAAAGCGGTACCGGAAAAAACGCCTATATCGAGGGCTACCGTGTTGCTGGTAAAACGGCGACGAGCGAAAAGCTCGACGCAAAGGGCGGCGCGGATCAGCTGCTGTATATCGCCTCCTTCCTTTGCTTCGCCCCGGCGAACGACCCGAAGGTCGCCGTTCTCGTCGGCGTCGATGAACCGCCCGGAAACTACCGCGGCGGCGGCGTGCTTGCCGCGCCGATCGGCAAAGAGGTATTGGAAGCGACGCTGAAATATCTCAACGTGGAACCGCAGTACACGTCGGACGAACTGAAAAAAGTGACCCGCGTGACGCCTTCTCTGACCGGTGAAACGGTCGCGACCGCCCGCGCAAGGGCACAGGAGCTGAAGCTGACGCTGCGTGTGGTCGGCGACGGCGACCAGGTCGTCTCGCAGGTCCCCTCCGCCGGACAGAGTATCGGCGAAAACGGCGTGATCGTGGTCTATACCGAAAATGCCGAAGTGAAGAAGGTCGAGGTCCCGTCGTTCGCCGGTATGACGGCGTCGACGGTGAAACAGACCGCTTTGTCGCTCGGACTCAACGTCACGCTGACCGGCCCGTACAACGCTTCCGGCGCGACGGCTGTGAAACAGAGTATCGCCGCGGGAACCGAGATCCAGGCGGGGACCACCGTGACGGTCCAGTTCCAGGCGACCGCCAATATGAACGACTGATTTTGCTTTTTCCCATCTGCTGTGTTTGGAGGACACAATGAAGCTTTCCCTTTTGCTGCAAACGCTTGACAGGACGTTGAAAGGACCGGACGAAGACATCCGCGCCATCTGTGACGATTCCCGTGCTTGCGGACCGAGAAGTCTTTTCGTGTGCCACGACGCGGCAAAAGACTATATTGCCGCAGCGAGAGCTAACGGCGCTGTTGCAATTGTAACGACTGTGCCTGCGGACGACGACTGTTATGTCGTACCCGATACGCGGCAGGCGTACGCCGCGCTCTCCCGCCGCTTTTTCGGCGAAGCGGACCGCGCGCTGACCCTCGTCGCCGTCACCGGCACCAACGGCAAAACGACCGTGGCGAGCATGCTGCACCACATTTTGTCGATGCAGGGCAGAGACTGCGCGCTGCTGTCAACTGTCACCAACGCCGAAACGGCGGACGGCAAAACGACGCTCGACGCCTTCTCGCTGCACCGCGCGTTTCGCTCCCTCGCGCAGCGCGGGAAAGAGATCTGCGTGATGGAGGCCTCCTCGCAGGGGCTTTCGCAGGAGCGGCTGTACGGCCTGCGCTTCAAGGTCGGTATTTTCACCAATCTGACGCGCGAACACATCGACTACCACGGCTCATTCGAAGCCTACCGCGACGCGAAAAAGAAGCTGTTTTCCCAGTGTGACGTCGCTGTGCTCAACCGCGACGACCCGTCCGCGCAGGACATGGCGGACGCCTGCAAAGGCGAAGTGGTAACCTATTCTCTGCGCGCCGACGACGCGACCTTCAGCGGGAAGAGCCTGCGCGACTTCGACGACGGACAGGATTTCGCCCTCGTCAGCGAGTCGTTCATCCACCGCGTCAAACTCCACCTCTACGGGACGTTCAACGTAGAAAACGCGATGGCGGCGATGCTCGCGGCGCGTTCGCTCGGCGTATCGATCGAGGACAGCGCTGCGGCGCTGCGCTCGTTCCACGGCGTCAAGGGACGCATGGAACTGCTTGAGACCGACACGCCCTACCGGGTCATGATCGATTACGCCCACACGCCCGACGGTCTGCGGCAGGTGCTGCTGACGCTGCGCCGCGTCTGCAAGGGGAGACTGATCCTCCTGTTCGGCTGCGGCGGCGAACGGGACAAAGGCAAACGCGCCGAGATGGGTGCGATCGCCGCAAGAAACGCGGACTTAGTGATTCTGACCAGCGATAACCCGCGCGGGGAGGACCCCGATGCGATTTTGAACGATATATTGCAGGGCGTCGGCCATAGCAAGACGCCGCTATACTGCAAACCCGACCGCAGAGAAGCGATCGCCATCGCGCTTCGCCAGGCGAAGGAAGACGACCTCGTGCTGCTTTGCGGCAAAGGACACGAAACCACCATGCAGCTGGCTGACGGCGCCGTTTCGTTCGACGAGCGCGCCGTGGTCCGGCAGCTGTTACAGGACAGTTGACAACAGAAAGGATGTTTTTATGAACACCGTTTACCTGATTTTGATCTCGCTCGCCGTTTCGTTTGTCGCGACGGCTTTGCTCGGCTTTGTGCTGATCCCGGCGCTGCACCGGCTGAAATTCGGCCAGACGATCCTGACCGACATCGGTCCGCGCTGGCACGCGCGCAAGCAGGGGACGCCGACCATGGGCGGTCTGATGTTTATCATTGGTATCATCCTTTCGGTGCTGGTCTCGCTCCTCGTCTGCAAATTGACGGGGACGCCGATGTTCAACGAAATGACCGCCGTCGCCACAAGCGAACAGGCGAAGCTCTGGGCGGGGCTGCTGCTCGCGCTCTGTCTCGGTCTCGTCGGTTTCGCCGACGACTATATCAAAGTGAAACAGCAGCGCAACCTCGGTCTGACCGAAGTCCAGAAGACCGTTCCGCAGCTGCTTGTGATCGTCGCGTATCTGACGACGCTCCAGCTTTCCGGCAGCCGTTCGATGCTGATCCCGCTGTACGGGCGTATCAGCCTTGACTCTGTGCCGGGCATGATCTTCTTCTATGTCTTCGGCGCCTGCGTCATCTACGGCGCGGTCAACGCCGTCAACTTCACCGACGGGCTTGACGGGCTTTGCGGCAGCGTCACCGTCCCGGTCGGCGTCGCGTTCGCCGTGATGGCGTATCTGCAGAAAAACACCTCCGTTTCGGTCCTCGGTGCGGCGCTCGCCGGCGCCTGCGCAGGCTACCTCGTGTGGAACCGCTATCCGGCGAAGGTCATGATGGGCGACACCGGCTCGATGTTCCTCGGCGGAATCATTGTCGCGCTCGCCTATGCGCTTGACTGTCCGCTGATCTTGCTGCCGGTCGGTATCGTCTATGTGATCGAAGCGCTGTCCGATCTGATTCAGATCGGCGCGATCAAAGTCTTTCACCGCAAGGTGTTCTTGATGGCACCCATTCATCACCACCTGGAAATGAAGGGCTGGAGCGAAAAGAAGATCGTCTTCGTTTTCACGCTGATCAGCCTGCTCGGCTGTCTTAACGGCGTGCTGCTGATGCAGCTGACGCTGACGCAGTAACGAACCCCACGGAAAGGAGACGGCTATGTCGGAAAGAGTGACGCCGCGGCCCAGCGCCGCCGGCACGGGAGAAAAGAAAACAGGCTCTTTTGCCGGTCTGTTCCAGACGGGCGGCTTTGACGTGCCGTTCGTTTTTCTCGTTATGTTTTTGTTCGCGGTGGGTATTACCATGATGTATTCCGCGTCGTATCCGTACGCGACCGTTCACGGCGAACACGGCGCCAACACCTTCTTCTTCAACCAGCTGAAGTGGGGGCTTGCCGGTTTTGCCGCCATGCTTTTAATCAGTAAAGTCAACTACCGCGTCCTCAACAGCTCGCTGGCGCCCGGCGCCTTCGGACTTGCGGTCGCCGTGCTGCTGTTCACCTACTTCTGGAACATCTGGCAGCACAACGAAATCAAACGCTGGCTCAAGCTCCCCGGCCTGCCGCAGGTGCAGCCTTCGGAGTTCGCGAAGTTTGTTTTGATCCTCACCCTCTCTTACGTGATCTGTATTCTGTACCGCACGCTCAACGTGCCCGCCCGCGGACACCGGGTGCGCCCGAATATCGCCAAACTGCCGGCCTTTGAAAAACGCTTTTTCGATTACGTCGATACCAAGTTCAAGGCAACTGTGCTGCTTGCGGTGATCGTCGTGATCTTCTGCGGACTGGTCATTATTGAAAACCACCTGTCCTGTACGATCCTGCTGTTCCTGCTCGGGATTTCCATGATGTGGATTTCCGGCGTGGACAAAAAGTGGTTCATTCTGCTGCTGCTCGGCGTGACGGCCGTCCTTGTTCTGGTCATCTTTATCAAACCGGAAATCACAAAAGTCATCAGTACCTACGCGTACGAGCGTATCATGGTCTGGAAGACCAAGGCGGACTTCGGCAAGACCACGCGCTGGCAGACCGAACAGGGCCTGTACGCCATCGGATCGGGCGGCCCGTTCGGTGTCGGCTTCGGCAATTCCAAGCAAAAGCACCTCTGGCTGCCGGAGCCGCAGAACGACTTCATTTTCTGTATCGTAGTCGAGGAGCTCGGCTATGTCGGCGGCGCGCTGATCGTTTTGCTGTTCGCGCTGCTGATCGTGCGCGGATTTATGATCGCCTCGCGGACGCGCGACCTCTTCGGCGCGCTGCTTGTGAGCGGTATTATGATGCAGGTCGGCCTGCAGGTGATGCTGAACCTTGCCGTCGTGACCGACGTGATTCCGAATACTGGCATCGGCCTGCCGTTCTTCAGCGCAGGCGGGTCTGCGCTGTTCCTGATTTTGTGCGAGATGGGCGTTGTGCTGTCGGTGTCGCGCTCCTGCGCGATCCGGCGCGACGCAGCCTGAAAAGAGAAGAGGGGAACGCAATGAAAATCATGTTTGCCGCCGGCGGAACGGGCGGCCATATCAATCCGGCGCTTGCCGCTGCCGGCGAGATCCGCGAACGCTATCCCGACGCGGAGATCCGGTTTGTCGGCACACAGGATAAAATGGAAGCGAAGCTGGTCCCAGCGGCGGGCTTCGACTTTGTGACGATCGATATTTCCGGCTTTTACCGCGGGCTGACGATCGAAAATATCAAGCGTGATATCCAGACAGTCTTTAAACTTCTGCGCGCTTCATCTCAGGCGAAAAAGCGCATCCGCGCCTTTCAGCCGGACGTCGTCGTCGGCTTCGGCGGCTATGTGAGCGGCCCCGTACTGCGCATGGCGGCGAAGCTGGGCATCCCGACGGCGATCCACGAACAGAACGCCTATCCGGGCATCACAAACAAGGCGCTCGCGAAGCGTGTGGACCGCGTGATGCTGACAAGCGAAAAGGCGGCGCAGTATATGAAACCGAAAAACCCCGTCGCCGTGACCGGGCTGCCGGTGCGCGGCGAGATGCTCAAAGCGAACCGCGCAGTCAGCCGCGCCGAACTCGGCGTGCGCGACGACCAGCTGCTCGTGCTGTCGATGGGCGGTTCCCTCGGCGCGGAGACAATCAACCGCGCGATGGTGGAGCTGATTGCCGCCCACCACACGGACAAAAGGCTTTACTTTCTGCACGCGATGGGTCAGTTCGGTCTGTGGGTGCCGGAAAAGCTGCGCGAAAAAGGCGTTGACCCGGACGCGGAACCCAACGTGGAACTGCGTGAATATATCAGCGACATGGACCGCTGCATGAGCGCTGCGGATCTAGTGATCTGCCGCGCAGGCGCAAGCTCTCTCTCGGAGCTCGAAGCGCTCGGCAAGGCGTCGATCCTGATCCCGTCCCCGAACGTAGCGGAAAACCACCAGTACCACAACGCGATGGCGCTCGTCGAAGAGAACGCCGCGTGTATTCTCGAAGAAAAGAACTATACGCCGGAGGCGATGGACGCGCTGTTCCTGTCGCTCATCGACGACGACGGCAAACGCCACGCGATGGAACAAAACGCGCTGCGCCGCGCAAAACCGCAAGCCAAGCGCGAGATCGCGGACATCATTCTGTCGCTCGTTCCGGCACAGTCCGAAGCATAACAAACCGTACGCACCTATTCGCGTTTTCTGCATAAGATGAGGCAGAAACCAGAAAAGGTGGGTCCCTGATGGAAAAAATCATCGTGCAAGGCGGTCAGACGCTGCGCGGCACACTGCGGGTGCAGGGCTCCAAAAACGCCGCGCTCCCGATTCTTGCCGCCTGTGTTTTGGTCAACGGGGTCTGCGAGATCCGCAACTGTCCCGATTTGTCCGACGTGCGCGCCGCCGTCCGTATTCTGCGGCACCTCGGCTGCGCGGTCGAACGGGGAGAAGACAGCCTTCGAGTGGACGCCCGCACCGTCTTTCGCGCCGCGATCCCGCACGCGCTGATGCGCGAGATGCGCTCGTCGATCGTCTTTCTCGGTTCCGTGCTTTCGCGGACCGGACGCGCCGCGCTCTGTACGCCCGGCGGCTGCGAGATCGGCGCAAGACCGATCGATCTGCACCTGTCGTCGCTGCGTGCGCTCGGCGCGCGGATCGACGAAACAAACGGCGCGCTTTGCTGTACGGCGCGCGGGGGTCTGCGCGGCACAACGATCCGCCTGCGCTTTCCGAGCGTCGGCGCGACCGAAAACATCCTGCTTGCCGCCGCTGCGGCAAACGGCACGACCACGCTGTACGGCGCGGCGCGGGAACCCGAGATCGGCGATCTGATCCGCTTTCTTAACGCCTGCGGCGCCCGCATTCGCGATCTCGGCGCGGGAACGCTGAAAATCGAGGGAGTGCCTTGTTTACATGGCTGTACCCACCGCGTGATCCCGGACCGGATCGCGGCGGTGACCTATATGGCGGCTGCCGCCGTGACAGGCGGCGACGTCACATTGACGGACATTGTCCCGGCACATCTTGCGTGTATGACAAACGTGTTCGAACAGGCCGGCTGCCGGATAGAGGAAGCAGACGACCGGCTGCATCTCCGCGCGCCGGAACGCCTGCGGGCGGTCCGCGACATCCGGACGGCGCCCTATCCGGGCTTTCCGACCGACGCGCAGGCGGCGATCATGGCGGCGCTCGCGACTGCCGACGGCGTCAGCACAATCGAAGAAACGATTTTTGAAAACCGCTTTCATCATGTCTGCGCTTTGCGGCGGATGGGAGCTGACATCACCGTGGAAGGCTGTACCGCGCTTCTGCGGGGCGTAGAGCGTCTGCACGGCGCCGCGGTCTCCGCAGTGGATCTGCGCGCGGGCGCCGCAATGGTCGTTGCGGGACTCGGCGCACAGGGCGAGACGGTGATCGACCAGATACAGCATATCGACAGAGGATACGAGAAAATAGAGGCGTGTTTACAAGCGCTCGGCGCACGGATTGAAAGGAGTGCCGACAGTGGATCAACGAAACCAGAACAACAATTTCCCCTTCGGCTCCTACCGCTACGGTACGGATGACCCGAACCGCCGCTACAGCGGCAGCGACGACGCCTGGACGCCGATCAGTACCGGCGTACCGGTGCAGACGCCGCCCAAGCTGCAGGACCAGAACGAGGTGCCGCGGACCCGGCAGCAGACCGGAACGCGGCAGTCGCAGCAGCGCCGGACCCAGCAGAAAACGACCCGGAAACCGTCCGGCGGCAAGACGACGCGTCAGCAGTCCGCCGCGGCGCAACGCCCCGTCGTCCGCGACACCCAGCGGCGCAGCCAGACCGCCGCGCAGCGCGCCTATCAGAGCGAACAGCGCCGGCTGGAACGTGACCACGCGTCGTTTGAAAAAAAACAGAGCAACGGCCTTTCCCGCGCCGAACTGCGCGCCATGGCAGCCAAACGGAAAAAGCGCAGAAGACAGCTGCGCATCGCGCTCACCGTTATAATTGTGATGGCGATCGCGGGCATCTGCGCGCTGATCTACTGCGTCGCCTACGGCGCGCCAATCAATAAAATCACCGTCACGGGCAAAACGACCTATTCCAGCGAGCAGATCATCGACGTGAGCGGCATCCGGACCGGCGACAACATGCTGCGCATCCGGAAGAACGAAGTCAGCCGCACGATCTGCGAAGAGTTGCCCTACGTCTCGAGCGTCAAGGTGGAGTTCAAGCTGCCGGACACCCTCGTTTTGAAGGTGACGCCGGCGCAGGAAAAATACCTGATCGTCGGTAAGGGCGGCTATCTGTGCCTTGACGAAAACGGCAAGGTCCTTTCGCTGAAAAAGAAAAAGGCGAAAGAGGGTCAGTACCGGCTCGAGGGCTTTGTACAGCAGACCGCGCGCGAGGGTGACACCTACACGCCCGAGGGCGACAATGTTGATCGCTATAAACTGGCAAAGCAGATCGTTGCGCAGCTCGAGAAGAACGACCTCAAAAAGGCGAATCTTCTGCAGTTGGGCGACATGAACAAAGTGATCGTGCAGTATGACGGCAGAGTCAATATCTATCTCAACGGCAACGACTATGTGAAGGGGAACGGCGATCTGGAAAAAAAGATCGCGCTGGTCGCCGGCGTGATCAAAGAGCAAATCTCGGAGAACAGCAAAGGCTATATCGACGCCCGCTTTGAAGGCCGCGTTTTCCTCAACGAAGGCACTATGACGATCGACGGATAGCGCCGTTTTGGTCGTTTTGACATAAAAAATTTGCATTTTTCCAAAAAGTTCTTGCGTTTGGTCCTTGTGTTTTTAGAAAATGCATGTTATAATAACTTGAATATCCAAACAGGCAGAATCGGAATTTTCCCGATTCCGGTTCTTCAAAAAAAGTACAGGAGGAAGTAAAATGAGCTTCACGATGGATAACGAAAACGCTGCCTATAACCAGATTAAGGTAGTCGGTGTCGGCGGCGGCGGCGGCAACGCGGTCAACAGCATGGTTGACAGCGGTGTGTACGGCGTTGAATTTCTGACGATCAATACCGATCGCCAGATTCTCGAAAACTCGAAAGCAACCCACAAGATCCTGATCGGCGAAAAAGTGACCGGTATGATGGGCGCCGGCGGCGACCCCGTCATCGGTAAAAAAGCGGCGGAAGAAAGCCGCGACCTCATCGCCGAAGCCCTGCGTTCGACCGATATGGTCTTCATCACCGCGGGTATGGGCGGCGGTACGGGTACCGGCGCCGCGCCGGTCGTGGCGGAGATCGCCCGTGAACTCGGCGCGCTGACGGTCGGTATCGTGACGAAGCCCTTTAAATTCGAAGGCAGACAGCGTATGCTGAAGGCGGAAGATGGTATCCGCGAGCTGGTCAAGCACGTGGACTCCCTGATCGTCATCCCGAACGACCGCCTCAAGCTGCTTGGCGACAAGTCCCTCTCCATGCGCGACGCGTTCGGCAAAGCGAACGAAGTGCTGTGGCAGGGCGTCAAGAGCATTTCCGACACCATCAAGGTGCCCGGTTACATCAACCTTGACTTCGCGGACATCAAGAGCGTCATGAAGGACGCGGGCCGCGCCCACATGGGTATCGGCCGCGGCCGCGGCGCGGACTGCGCGGCGGAAGCCACGAAGCAGGCGATCACCAGCCCGCTGCTTGAGACCGCAATCGACGGCGCCTCTGGCGTTATCATAAATGTCACCTGCTCGTCCGAGATGTCCCTCGACATGATCGAACAGGCCGGCGAACTCATCACCCAAGCGACGCATCCGGACGCGAATATCATCTTCGGTTCCGTGTTCGACGAAGAGATGGGCGACGAAATGCTCATCACTGTCATCGCCACCGGCTTCGGTTCTCCCGAAGAGAACGACGCCGAAAAGATGGGGATCCCCACCGCAAAACCGGCGCAGCCTTCCGCGCGTCCGCAGCAGCAGGGCAACCGTCCCGATTTCATCAGCCGCTCCACGAAGCCGAAGAGCGAAGGCTCGATCTTCACCGCGATGAACGGCGGTTCGCAGGAGTTCCGCTCCACGGAATTCGGCAGAAGCTTCGTTTCCGCGTTTGAAAACGCGCAGCAGAGCACCAATCCGGAAGACATCTTCCGCGCCGCAGCGCCCGCGCAGCCCGAAGCCGCGCCGCAGCAGCCGGCAGCCCCCGCCGCCGCGCCTGCGCAGCCGTTCGACGTGATCGAAACGCCGGCGAAGAAGCCCGCCTCGATCTTCGACGATCCCGCTGCGGAAGAGAGCGATGTGCTCCCGATCTTCAAGGGCAGAAACATCTTCTCGAACAACGACTAATTCTTGACACGTGATCACCGGGTATCCCGAAGGGCTGCCCGGTCGCGTTTTTTATCGAGGAAAAAGGAGGCAGCGCAATGAACAAACCGGCAATCGCTGTGATCGGTCTCGGTCACGGCGGCATGGTCGCCGCCATCAAGCTGCGGCAGCAGGGCTATGCCGTCACGATCTTTGAAAAGAAAACGAAGGAGGACGTCGGTTACCCGTGGTACGACGATATCCGCGCGGATATCTTTGAGTGCTGCGGTCTGCCGATGCCGCCGCGCGACTGTTATACCAACAAGGGCAAACGCCTGTTTATTTCGCCGGACGAACAGAACAGTCTGAAGGTGCCGTCGGCGAAGCCGATGGAGGAGATCTCCATCGACCGCCGCGCGCTGCTGCGCCACATGACGGCGCTTTGCGCCGACGCGGGGGTGACGGTCCGCTTCGAAACGAAGGTCGATGCACTCTTTTTAGAAAACGAGCGCGTTCGCGGCGTGATCGTCGGCGGAGAAAAGCTGCCGTTCGATTTCGTGATAGACGCTTCGGGGCTGTTTTCGCCGTTCCGCGGACAAGTGCCGGTGCGCTTTCATGTGCAATCGCAGCCCGGCAAGACCGACGTGATGACGGCGTGGCGCGGGTTTTACCGCTGGACGCCGGACACCGCTGCGCCCGACCCTGACCGCAATATCTATATCAAACACCAAAGCAGCGTGGGCCTCAGCTGGTGCAACCTCAACGACAGGGGAGAAGTAGATGTTTTCGTTGGGCGGATCGGCGGCATGACCGAAGCGGAAAAAGACGCTGCCGTCGCCGCGCTCTACAAGAACCACGATTTCTTTTCCGGTGACGTCCTGCGCGAAGGGCAGTGGGGCTATATATCCCTGCGCGGACCGCTCGGGCGGATGGTCGCGGACGGCTACGCCGCCGTCGGTGACAGCGCGTTTATGACGATGCCGATGATGGGCAGCGGCATGGAGTGCGCGATGCAGGCCGGGCTCTGGCTCGCGCAGCATATAGCAGATAACAACGTGACCGACTTCACCGCCGCGAACCTCTGGGGCTGGCAGGTCCGTTATTACCGCGAGCTCGGCGCGCGCTACGTCTTTGTCGATCTCGTCAAACGCTGGGTGCTGAATATTGACGTCGATCTGCTCAACTGGCTGTTCGGCTGCGGCGCCGTCACGAACGAGGACATGGGGCTGGTCTCGACCGACCCGGACAACCCGAACAAGCTGACGGCCGGCAAGATCCTCAAAAAGGTCGCCATCGTGCTCAAAAAGCCGGCGGTGATCCGGCAGACGGCGGTCTGGATGCTGCGCGCGGCAAAGGCGAAAAAGATCGCGCTGTCCCTCCCGGAACAGTACGATGCGGCAAAGGTCGACGCGTGGCAGAAGAAGTACGACGGGATCCTTACAAAGCTGGAAGAAAAAAACTGAAACTTTTTTCAAAAAACACTTGACAACTGTAAATACATTTGATAAAATATAGTTGCACAAAATAAAAAAAGAACTAAGGAGGCAACTATCATGGGTATTTACGATTATGCTGTTTTCACACCGCAGGGCGAGGAGATCTCGCTGAAAAGCTTTGAGGGCAAGGTGCTCTTGATCGTCAACACGGCGACCGGCTGCGGCTTCACCCCGCACTACAAGGATCTGGAAGCGCTCTATGAACAGTACCACGACAAGGGACTGGAGATCATCGACGTGCCCTGCAACCAGTTTGCCGGTCAGACGCCCGGGACGGACGACGAGATCCACTCGTTCTGCACGCTGAAATACAACACGCAGTTCCCGCAGATGAAAAAGAGCGACGTCAACGGAGACAACGCGCTGCCGCTGTTCCAGTATCTGAAGAGCCAGCAGGGCTTCAAAGGCTTCGGCAAGGGTCCGATGGCGCTCGCGATGAGCGCGATGCTCACAAAGATCGACAAGGACTACAAGAACAATCCGGACATCAAGTGGAACTTCACAAAGTTCCTCGTCGACCGCAGCGGCAACGTTGTTGCGCGCATCGAGCCGACCGAAGGGATGAAAGCGGTCGAAAAAGAAATTGCAAAATTGATTTGATTCCAATTTGCTGAATCTCTTGCAAAAGAGGCCGCGATAGTGTATAATGGATAAGCACGGCAGGTCCGTGCTTATCATTGTTTTACACAGGAAAAAAGGGTGAAGAAAAATGGCATACGATCCGAATGAAGCGCTGAAGCTGAAAAATCAGCTTTGCTTTCCGCTGTACGCCGCCGCCCGGCGGGTCACGGGCGTCTATACGCCGTATCTCAAGCCGCTGGGGCTGACCTACACGCAGTACATCGTCTTTCTCGTCCTCTGGGAAGAGGACCACTTGCCGGTCAGCGAGATCGGCGAACGGCTGCTGCTCGACTCGGGCACGCTGACGCCGCTGCTCAAAAAGATGGAAAAAGAGGGCTTCGTCACGCGCGTGCGCAGCAAGATCGACGAGCGCAGCGTGATCGTCTCTCTGACAGAGCAGGGGAAAGCGCTCAAGACGCAGGTTGCCAATATTCCGCTGCAGGCGTCGCAGTGCGTCCGTCTGGCGCCGGAGGAAGCGAAAACGCTCTATGCGCTGCTGTATAAGCTGCTGGGCGACGAAGCATAAAGGAGAAGGCAAGATGGAAGAAAACAAAGGCTTTACACAAAAGCACGTCGGCGTCTGGCAGTTCATCAAGTTTACGCTGGTTTCGTCTCTGGCGGGAATCACGGAAACGGTGTCGTTTTTTATCCTGTCAACGCTCCTCGGGACGCGGCTGACGGAGGACTTCGACTTTTTCGTGTTCCACTATACCGCCGAAAAGTCGCTGAACCTCGGGCTGTTTATCGCGTTCTTCGCGTCCGCGATCCTTGCGGAGATCGTCTCGTTCCTGATCAACCGCAAGGCGACCTTCCACGCGAACAACAACTTTTTCCGCAGCGCGGTGATGTATCTGATCCTTGTGCTGGCGGTCATCAGCCTGAAAACGTGGATCGTGACCGTCCTCACCACGTGGGTCAGCAGCTGGACGGACATCCAGCTTTTGATCGAGTGGATCCCGAAAGCGGTCTCGATGCTGATCGCGATGGCGATCATTTTCCCGATGAACAAGTTCGTCATCATGCGGCATACGGACGCGCCCGACGAAGCGCCGGATGAAGCGCCCGAACCGCCCGAGACGGACGCCGCCGAATAAACAACCACCCGTGCCGTCCCCGCTGCGGACGGTACCTGCTTTTCAAAAGGAGACTGTTATGCAAAAACGCCTGCCGCACCGCCTGTTGTCGCTCCTGCTGAGCGCCGCGCTGCTGCTTTCCTGCGCCGCCGCTGTGTTTGCGCTCGAACCGTGGGAGCTGCAATGGTCGCTCAAATGGACCGTGCCGAACGTCAAAGTGGAAAACAAGGTCTGTACCGCCATGCAGGGAATGGCAAGTGCGGACAACTATGTCTATACCGCGAAGACCGGCGCGAGCGACACCTACTGCGTGCTGACGAGGACCGACATCGACACCGGCGCGCAAAAACAGCTCAGCTTTTACGAGAGCACGTCCGCCCAGACGGCGTCGCCCTGCAAGGTGCTCAGCCATGCGAACGACATGACTGCCGTCAAGTACGGCAGCAAGACGATGCTCTTTGTGGCGACGGTCCAGAAGGGGACGGCGCTCGCGCGGCTGAAGGTGAGCGGCACAAAAGCCTATCTGACCGGCTGGTTCAAGCTCCTGCGCGCGGACGGCAGCACGCCGTTTGCCGCGTCGTCGGTGACCTATGTCGGTACGGCCGACGGCAAGTGGCTGTTTTTATTGAAAAACGGGCTGTATTTCTACGGCTGCGCGATTGACGAAACCGCGACCGGCGGAACGGCGGCGGAGCCGACGCCGGTGGTCTGTCCGCGTCTGTTTGAAATCGACACGCGCAACGCGCAGTTTTATAACGCCGACGGTTCGACCTATCGGGTGGACAATCTGGAAACCTGGGTCAACCAGGGTTCGACCGTCGACCCGGACACCAATACCCTCTATGTTCCGCTTTGGAACGGCGGCAACGACAACGTGATCATTCTCTATGACGCGTCGCCCTTTTTGACGCTCGCCGCGATGACCGCCGGCGCGGACAGCGATACCGTCTTGTTCCCGAGCAACGTGTCGTTCCGGCTGTATGAGCCCTCGCTGCGGGAATTCGAGATCGAATCGTGCGACTTCCGCGACGGACCGGGAGAAGACGGCGAATTGCTGCTGTATTTCAACAACAACGCGAGCAACGTCTCCTACGAGGGCATCTATGTCACCAACTATGCCAAAAACAGCCTGACGCTCGCTCCGCTTGTGACGGAGGACACCGTCGTCTATACCGTCAAATACAAGGCGAACGGCGGACAGAAAAACACCGCGCTCGACAGCTGGCATCAGATGAACGCGACGCGCCACCTCGGCGGCGTGAGCACCCGGCTGCGCCCGAACACGTTCCTGCCGCCGGCAGAAGGCTACACGTTCGCCGGTTGGAACCTCTACCGCAGCTCGGACAAACGGTGGCTCTATGAGAAGGCGGACGGTACGCTGAAATGGCACACGACCGGCAAACAGCCCGAGGGTGCCGTCCGTGCATTGCTGACGGACCGGGCGCTGGTCGCGGATCTGACAAAGAAAAACGGCGATACCATCGGCGCGTACGCGCAGTGGGAGCCGCCGCGCTACACCGTGACGTTCGATCCCGCCGGAGGAGAAGCGTCGTTCGACAGCAAGGTTCTGCACAACGGCGACCTGTACGGCGCGCTGCCGGAGGTCACGTTCGAGGGCATGCAGCTGGACGGCTGGTTCCTCCCGGACGGCACCGCTGTGACGGAAGAGACCGTCTTCACAAACGAAGCGGACGTGACAGTGACCGCCCGCTGGACCGAGATCCCGCCTGTCGAAGAGCCGACGGAACCGGACGAACCGGGAGAGCCCGAAGCGCCGGACAAATACGACCCGCTCGGTATTCTCGCGTTTTTCCGCAGAATCGGCGAGTGGTTCCGCTCGATCTTCGAACCGTTACAATCCCTGACGTTTTAAAAAAGCGCTCCCGTCGTCAGACGGGACGCTTTTTTTAGTGTGCAGTGTGGAGTGTGCAGTTGTGATTTGGAATGTGGAATGTGAAGTTTGGAATTCTCCATTCTTAATTGACTTAATCTCTAGTCCCTTAGTCCCTAGTCCC